>NZ_JBEZZB010000005.1:0-119385 GCF_040638955.1 Actinoplanes sp. NPDC024001 | reverse complement strand
AGCCGGCGGCCGGCCCGCCGGTGGAGGAGGTGGCCCGGGCGGTCGGCAGGACGCGCCGTGCCACCGTGGCGCCGCCGCTCCCGCCGCAGGCCAAACCCGGCACCGGCGACCAGGAGCCCGGCGAGGCCGCCGCCCCGCCGCCGGAGACCACCGAGGACGGCGTGCAGGCGGTCCTGGAGATCCGTGACGCGACCAGCAGCTCGGTCCGGCTGACCTGGAGCAGCGCCGACGACGACGCCCGCTATGAGGTCTCCGTCGACGGCAAGCCGGTGGCGACCACGAACGCCACCCGGGCCCGGCTGATCGGCCTCAAGCCGGACGCCAGGTACACGGTGGAGATCCGCAACCGCAAGCTGGGCTACCGCGCCAAGGGCACCGCGGTCACCGCGCCCGCGGCCCGGCCGGTGCAGAACTCGTGGTTCGTTCTCACCAACGCGCTGACCGGCGGCGCCGCCGACCTGTACGCGGCCCGCACCGACGACGGCACCCCGGTGACGCTCGGCGGGGCCGACGGCGGCGCCCAGCAGCAGTGGCAGCTGGTGCCGGCCGAGAACAACAGCTACTCGCTCGTGTCGAAGGCGAGCAACCGATGCGCGGTGGCGCTCGGCGGCACACCTGCCGCCGGCACGCCGCTCGTGCAGGGCGACTGCTACGCCACGAGCGGGGCGCGCTGGATGTTGCAGGCCTCCGACTACGGGTTCACGCTGCGCAGCACCACCGGCAACCTGGTGGTGGGCGTGGGCTCCCAGCGCTTCGGCCCACACCGGGTGCTGGTGCTGCAGAAGGACACCGGACAGCGACACCAGAGCTGGACGGCGGTTCCCGACTAGGGATCGCCCGTGCTCCAGCTCCAGGATCGACAGGAGAGGCGGATGCCGAAGCTACTGAGCAGGCCGAGAACCGAGCCGGACGACGATCCGGCCCGGTTCAACCGACGGCGGCTGGTGCGCTGGCTGACGATCCTGACCGTCGGCACCGTGACGATCGTCGCCTGCTGGCAGGACCCGCTCTACCCGTAGGTGGCGGTGTAGGCGTCGATCTCGGCGAGCAGCTCCGCCTTGCCGGCGGCCGGCCGGAAGCTGTGCCGGACCGCCGCCTTCGCCAGCTCGGCCACGCCGGCCGCGTCCAGGCCGAGCAGGCCGGCCGCGGCCGCGTACTCACCCTCCAGGGTGGTGCCGAACATCGGCGGGTCGTCGGAGTTGATGCTGACCGGGACCCCGGCCGCGACCAGCGTCGCGAGCGGGTGCTCGGCCAGCGTGGCGACGGCCCGGGTCCGCAGGTTCGAGGTCGGGCACACCTCCAGCGGGATCTGGTGCTCGGCCAGGTGCGCCATCAGCCGCTCGTCCTGGGCGGCGGCGATGCCGTGCCCGATCCGCTCGGCGCCCAGGTCGCGCAGCGCGTCCCAGATCGTCTGCGGACCGGTGGTCTCGCCCGCGTGCGGCACGCTGTGCAGCCCGGCCGCCCGCGCCTTGTCGAAGTACGGCTTGAACTGCGGCCGCGGCACCCCGATCTCGGGACCGCCGAGCCCGAAACTGATCAAGCCGTCGGGGCGCTCCTCCAGGGCGATCCGCAGGGTCTCCTCGGCCGACGCCAGGCCGGCCTCCCCCGGGATGTCGAAGCACCAGCGCAGCTCCACCCCGAAGTCGCGGGCGGCGCCGGTCCGGGCGTCCTCGATCGCCTCGCAGAACGCCGGCGCCGGGATGCCCCGCCGCACGCTGGAGTACGGCGTGACGGTGAGTTCCGCGTACCGCACCTGCTGGCGGGCCAGTTCCCGGCCGATCTCGTAGGTCAGCAGCCGGACGTCCTCCGGGTCGCGGATCAGGTCCACCACGCTCAGGTAGACCTCGATGAAGTGGGCGAAGTCCCGGAACTCGAAGTATTCCGCCAGCAGCGCCGGGTCGGCCGGCACCGGTGAGCTGCCCTCGTGCCGGGCGGCCAGCTCGGCCACGATCCGCGGAGACGCCGAGCCCACGTGATGGACGTGCAGCTCGGCCTTCGGCAGGCCGGCGATGAACGACGTCAGATCGGTCAAGAGTGCGTTCCCCCTGTCAAGACTGCGTTCCCTGAATGGAAGCCACCACGAAGATACGGCGGAAGGGAAACGCCACGAGGCCGTGCCACTCGGGATGGGTCTCGGCGATCCGGATCGCCAGCTCGGCCCGGAATTCCGCCCAGTCCGCCTCGTCCAGCGCGGCGCGCACCGGGCGCAGCGCGGTGCCCTCCATCCAGCGCAGTACCGGATGGTCCTCCCCGGGCACGGCGGGCAGCAGGTGCAGGTAGGTGGTCTCCCAGGCGTCGACGGTGGCGCCCGCACCGGTCAGCAGCGCGGCGTACCCCGCCGCGTCGTCGACCGGGTCGTCGCGGAGCAGGTCGGCCAGGCGCCCGGCGTAGCGGCCGGTCCGGCCCAGCTCGCGGACCGCGCGGTGGCCGGGACTGTCGAAGTTGCCGGGCACCTGCATCGCCAGCCACGCGCCGGACGGCAGCTCGGTGACCCAGCGGGCGAGCATGTCCTGGTGACCGGGCACCCACTGCAGGGCGGCGTTGGTGACCACCACGTCGACGTCCGGCTCCGGCCGCCAGCCGGCGATGTCACCGAGCCGGAAGTCCACCGGCCCGGGGTCGGCGCGAGCTTTCTCGATCATCTCGGGGGACGAGTCGACCCCGGTGACCCGGGCGCCCGGCCAGCGCTTGGCGAGGGTCCGGGTCAGCTCGCCGGGCCCGCATCCCAGGTCGACGACAGCGCGCGGCTGCTCGGCGCCGATCTGCCGGACCAGGTCGAAGAAGGGACGGGAACGTTCGGCGCCGAAGCGCCGGTAGACGGCAGGATCCCACATGGCGTTCTCCCTTAAACCGTACGTTCGTTTTGTTTCAACCTATCAGCCGGGCGGTAGGGTCACGACGTGGAAAAACGAAGCTTCCGGAAGCTGGGACGTGATGTCGGTGTGGTCGGCCTCGGCGCCTGGCAGCTCGGCGCCGACTGGGGCGAGGTCAGCGAGGCCGACGCGCACGCGACCCTGCAGGCCGCCGTCGACGCGGGCGTGACCTTCATCGACACCGCCGACGTGTACGGCGACGGCCGCAGCGAGCAGATCATCGGCTCGTTCGTCAAGGACCGTCCCGGCCTCACCGTGTTCACCAAGATGGGCCGCCGGCTCCCCCAGGAGCCGGGCAACTACCACCTCGACAACTTCCGCGCCTGGACCGACCGCTCCCGCGCCAACCTCGGCGTCGACACACTCGACCTGGTGCAGCTGCACTGCCCGCCCACCCCGGTCTACTCCTCCGACGAGGTCTTCGACGGCCTCGACACGCTCGTGCAGGAGAAGCGGATCGCGGCGTACGGCGTGAGCGTGGAGCGCGTCGACGAGGCGCTCACCGCGATCGCCCGGCCGGGTGTCGCCAGCGTGCAGATCATCCTCAACGCGTTCCGGCTCAAGCCCCTGGAGCGGGTGCTGCCCGCCGCAGCCGAGGCCGGGGTCGGCGTCATCGCCCGGGTCCCGCTCGCCAGTGGCCTGCTCTCCGGCCGCTACGACGAGCACACCACCTTCAGCGCCGACGACCACCGCAACTACAACCGGCACGGCGAGGCGTTCGACGTCGGCGAGACCTTCTCCGGCGTGGACTTCCGGGTCGGCCTCGAAGCGGTTCGCCGGCTGCGACCGCTGGTTCCGGAGGGCGCCACGATGGCGCAATTCGCGCTTCGCTGGATCATCGATCAGCCCGGCCTCACCGTGGTGATCCCCGGCGCCCGCAACCCGGAACAGGCGCGTGCGAACGCGGCGGCTGCCGATCTGTCACCACTCACCCCGGAAACCCGAGAAATGATCTCCGCGGTCTACGATGAGTTGATTCGCCCCCAGGTGCACGACAAATGGTGAACAATGAAACCGAGTCGCCGCGATTGAGGGGCTGGCTCACGATGTCCCTCGGGCTGCTGGCGATGGTCCTCGGCGCGGTGTGGACGCTTCAGGGCCTGGGTTACCTCACCGACAGTCTGATGAGCGACGAGCCGATCTGGGCGATCGCCGGCGGCGCGCTGCTCGTGGCCGGCATCGTCCTCGTGGTCATCGGGATGCGCCGCCGCACGGCCGGGCACAACCGGCCTGAGCAGCCGTAACAGACGAAGATGGCCCCGCACCCTCGGGCGAGGTTGCGGGGCCACGGTCGGGCCGGCCTCCGCCAGGCGGCCGGCGTGCCAGTCTCACGACTGGCTTATAGGTCTCAGAGCGGGCGAACCTGCTCCGCCTGCGGGCCCTTCTGGCCCTGGGCGATCTCGAACTCCACCCGCTGGTTCTCTTCCAGAGTGCGGTAGCCGCTCGTCTGGATGGCCGAGAAGTGGACGAACACGTCAGCACCCCCGCCGTCGACGGTGATGAAGCCGAAGCCCTTGTCTGCGTTGAACCACTTCACGGTTCCTTGCGCCATGCTGAACTCTCCTTCTGAAAATGCCGGCCCGCCCAACCGCGGCAGCGCGGGGCCGATGACCGTTTTCGAGCAGCGGCGCCGCGAGGCGGCCCTTTCAGAGGACGTCCCATCCACCCGGCCTCGGGACACCTGCCGACCCTCCCGGGATGGGGCCGGCGTCCCGCGGTCAAGCGGAAGCAGCGAACCACGTACGCAAAAACTGGCCACACTGTACCCGAAAAACGGGCCGTAAAGCTGCCCCTCGTAAGAATCCAATAATGGGTGGCCGATATGGAAAAGGTCCCCCACTTCGCGGTGGCGAAGCGGGGAACCGGCAAGACCCCTGTCGATACGGAAGATGATCTAGTCGGGCCACGTACCCGTCAGTTTGTGGGTACCGATCGCACCGCCACGGTGGACCGCGGCCTTCACCACGGCGAAGATCGCGCCCTGCAACGCGGCGGCCGCGAGGATCTCGCCCCAGCCGCGATCCGGGTCGCCGGCGTCGGGTGCGTCGTCGTCGCCGGAGATCACCTTCCACGCCTCTTTGAAGAGGAAACCCGCCACCGCACCGGCCGCGAAGCCCAGCCCCACGTTCATCGGCTTCAACGCCAGCTTGCTCAACTTGCCCGCCATCAACGCCTCCCGCGCACGATCAGAATCACGCCGACCACCGCCGCCAGCCCGGCGACCACCAGAACGGTGGGGAACGGGCTGGTGCGGACCGGCTCGACCGCCGAACCGCGGACGCGCTCGGAGGCCACCAGAGCCTTCTCGCGCACCCGGCCGGTCATCGCGGCCGCCTGCGTCAGTACCCGTTCCTTGGTGTGTTCCACCTGTTCCCGGGCGCGCGCCTTGACGTCCGCCCGGGCCGCCAGCGCCTGCACCGTTTCCCCGAGCTCGGCACGAGTCTGCTTTATCTCCTCCCGCAGCACCGCCAGATCCGGCTTTGCGGAACCGTTCTTCTCACTCATGCTCGGCTACGCTCCTTGACCGCCTGCTTCACCTCGTCGACATCGGCCTTCAGGTTCTGGATCGCGGCCTGCGGCTCGGGCGGCGTCGCCCGGCGCAGCTGGTTCCGGCCCAGCAGAGCGAGCACCCCGGCCACCGCGAAGAGCACGACGGTGACGATGAGAGCCGCGAGCCAGAGGTCCAGGAACAGATCCAGCACGATGACCAGTGTGGCGATCAGCGCGCCCACGCCGTACCCCGCCAGCACGCCCGCGCCGCCGAACAGGCCCGCGCCGATCCCGGCGTGCTTGCCCTTCTCCGCCAGCTCGGCCTTGGCGAGCGTCAGCTCGTCGCGCACCAGACGACTGAGTTGTTCGCTCGCGCGCTGCACCAGCTCCGCGGTGGACTGCTCGGAGAGCGGCTTGACGGGAGCAGTGTTGACAACAGCGGGAGCGCCGTTCAAGACATCGGCCATCGTGTCCCCCTTTCCGTGTGATCGGGGTATGCCCTGATCACGACCGCCTCAATCCTCGCGCTCCGGGGCAAGCGGCGCGGTCTCATCTATCGGCGCGAACGGGTGCCATCATGCCGTCCGGGCCGCCGAACGTGGCCCCACGGTCATCACCGTCGTCACCACCGCTGAAGACGCGTGCCGCGTCGGAGGCGGCGCCGAGATCGGCCCGGTGGACCGGACGCTGCGCAGCCGGTTGCCGGGACACCGACTCGAGCTCGGCACGCATCCGCGGCAGCGCACCGCGCTGGTGCTCCCAGATCCAGGCGACGAGGCGTTCGCGGACCAGGCAGCGCAGGTCCCACAGCGCTCCCGCGTCGTTCGCGCTGACCAGCGCCCGCAGCCGGATGTTGCCCCCGATCGCCTCGGTCACCTGCAGCACGCAGACCCGGCTGTCCCACAGGTCGGTGCCCTCGCAGACGCGTTGCAGCTCGGCCCGGATCGGCTCGATCGGGGTGGACCAGTCCACGTCGACCTCGGCGGTGCCCAGCACCGCGGACCCGGTCCGCGTCCAGTTCTGGAACGGCTTGGTGGTGAAGTAGGAGGACGGCAGGATGAGCCGCCGGTCGTCCCAGATCTGCACGACCACCACGGTCAGGGTGATCTCCTCGATCCGGCCCCACTCCCCCTCGACCACGACCACGTCGTCCACCCGGATGGCGTCGTTGAAGGCAAGCTGGATCCCGGCGAACACGTTGCCGAGTGTGCTCTGCGCGGCCAGCGCCGCGACCACGCTGATCACGCCGGCCGAGGCGAGCAGGCTGGCGCCGAGCGCCCGGATGCCCGGAAAGGTCATCAACATGACGCCGACGGTGAGCACCACGATGGCGGCGACGGTGACCCGCCGCAACATCACCACCTGGGTCTTGATCCGGCGGTGCCGGCGGTTGTCCGGCACGTCGGTCCGCCAGCGGGCGAGCGCGACGTCCTCCATCACCAGGAGCATCGCGCCGACGAACCAGGCGAACGCCGCGATGCACAGCAGCACGAGCGCGTGCATCACCCCGCCGCGGTACTGGAAGTCACCGGCGAAGACCCGGATCGCCTGCTGCGCGGTGAGCAGGGTGACGGCGGTCAGAAACGGGCGGTGAACCTTGCGGGCCAGGTCGGCGGCGAGCATGGACCGGCGGCCCAGCCGCACCATGATCCGATGGAGCACCTCGACGAGCACGATCGCCGCACCGGCCGAGACCACGACGGCGAGCAGGGCGGTCATCAGGCTGGACACAAGCCTTCCTCTCCACGAACGGATTTGTGCCAGCGATTGAGCTTGCCCGTCGGGAGGCCGTGAACACCAGCGGCGGCAGATGTCGGAGAAACCTCACATCTGCCGCCCACCGGATAACAGGTCAGATCTTTCGGTACTTGGCCTGCGCGATGCAGTAGACACCGAAGGCGGCGATACCGGCCGCGATCAGCACCAGCAGCCAGACGCCCCACGAGTAACCGGCCAGCGTCTTGAGCGCGGCGTCCAGACCGCGGGCCTTCTCCGGGTCGTAGTTGACGGCGGCGGTCACGAACAGCCCACCGGCGATGGCGTAGGCGACGCCCTTGGACATGTAGCCGGCCATGCCCAACCGGATGATCGGCTGGCGGGTGCCGGCGGTCATCTGCTGGGTGTTGAGGTGCTTGACGAACTTGCGCTTCCAGCCGTAGTAGAACATCCCGACGCCGACGCCGAGCACCACGAGACCGATCAGCGCGACCAGCCAGCGGCCACCGGACGAGCTCATCAGGCCGGAGGTCTTGCTCTCGTAGCTGTCGCCCATCGAGGCGTTCGCGCCCTGCACGATCTTGACGGCCATCCAGGCGAGGTAGCCGTAGAGCACGGCCCGCACGCCGGAGAGCACCCGCTCGGCCATCGCGGTGCGGTTGCGCTCACCGCTCTCGCCGATCGCGGCCTCGAAGGCCTGCCAGATCGCCATCGCCGCCAGGCCGATGGCGATGACGATGAGCAGCGTCTTGCCGTACGACTCGCCGGCGATCTGCTGCAGGGCGCCGGACTGGTCGCTCTCCTGGCTCGACCCGGCGATGGCGACCTGCAGCGCGATCCAGGCGAAGAGCAGGTGAATGATGCCGTACCCGATGAAGCCGCCCCGGGCCAGATACTCAAGCGGCTTGCTCTCGGCGGCCCGTGACGCGTGGTATTTGACGTTCGAGGTCGTGGAGGACATGCCCCCGGATATGACCGAGCGCGACGATCGTCAAACTTCGGCTACGGCTTGGACACCTCTATCTGAATCTGGTCCGCCGTCACACTCTCCAGCTGGACCTGCAGCCCGGCGACGTCGACCGCCTGCTGGCCCTTGGTCAGCTGGATCTGCTCACCGCCGACGTCCAGCGTCACGGTGTTCTCGTCGGCGCTGACGAATTTCGCCTCCACGCCCAGCACGCTCACGCTGGCGTTGTTCTCCCGCGCGATGGAGACCGTGCACTGGTCGAGACCGCAGCTCACGTCGTCACCACACCCGGTGAGCAACGCGAGGCCGAAGGCGGCGGAGGCGAGAGCGGCGACGGCGCGGCGACGGTTCTTGGAGATCAACACCCCTGCAACGGTACGCGGTGCGAGCAAATTTAAGCTGTTCGAATGAGTGACTACCCGGTCCAGGACAACCCCGCCCGGCGCCGATTCGAGCTGCTCGTGGACGGTGAGGTCGGCGCGCTGGCGACGTACCACGTCCGGGACGGCGCGATCATGATCCTGCACACCGAGACCGCGCCCGCGATGCAGGGCCGCGGCCTGGCCTCGGAGCTGGCCCGCCAGACGCTCGACCAGCTCCGCGAACGCGGCGACCGGGTGATCCCGTCCTGCCCGTTCTTCGCCCACTACATCGCCGAGCACCCGGAGTACGCCGACCTGGTCGCCCGCTGAACCGGCCGCGGCGCCTGAGCCGGCCGGCGGCGGCTCAGGCGGCCGGCGGCGGCTCAGGCGGCCGGCGGCGGCTCAGGCGGCCGGGCTCAGGCGGCGACCGGCTGGGGTGCGGGCTCGGGCACGTCCACGCCGGCGATGATCTCGGCGGCGGCCCGGCCCAGCGCCCGGGTCGCGCCGAAGGTCGCGATGTGCACCCCGCCCAGGACGGTCTCCGGGATGCCCATCTCCACCACGATCGCGTCCGGGCGCAGCGCCAGCACGCGGGTCAGGGTCTCGGCGATCCACGGGTGCCGGTGCACGTCGCGGACCACCAGCACGATCGGGCGCTCACCGGCGCCGGCCAGCACCGGCTCCGCCGGGTCGGGCAGGCCGGCCAGGTCGTCGGCGGTGAGCCGGCGCGAGGTGGTGCCGGGAAGCAGGTCGGCCAGCGGCGCGCCGAGCCCCCACGGCGTCTCGCTGCCGATCGCGATGTTGCGCGGCGGGGCGAACTCGACCACGTGCGGGGCGGTGGCGACCGGCAGGGTCGTGGCGTCCGAGGTGGTCACCTTGACCGCGCGGCGGGCCGCGGCGAAGCCGACGGTCGAGCCGAGCACGGCCACCTCGGTCTGCGCGGCGGCGTCGGCGATGGCGCGGGCGCCGGTCTCGATCTGCCGCCGGGTGGTCCAGGCGGCGAGGCGGCGGACCCGGGCGACCGCGTCGTACAGGCGCTCCTCGGGCAGCTCGCCGCTGCGCACGGCGGCCACGATGGCGTCGCGCAGCCGGGTCGCGGTCTCCTCGTCGGCGTGGTCACCGCCGACGCAGATCGCGTCCACCCCGGCGGCCAGGGCGCGGACCGTGGCGCCGGTGAGCCCGTACCGCCGGCGCACGCCCTGCATCTCGATGCCGTCGGTGACGATCAGGCCGTCGAAGCCCAGCTGCTCGCGGAGCAGGCCGGTGAGGATGCGCGGGCTCAGGGTGGCGGGCAGCTCCGGGTCGTACGCCGGGATGAGCAGGTGGCCGGTCATCACGACCTGCGCGCCGGCGGCGATCGCGGACCGGAACGGGACCAGCTCGCAGGCCTCCAGCTCGGCGGCGCTCTTCGCGATCAGCGGCACGTCGTGGTGCGAGTCGACGGCGGTGTCGCCGTGACCCGGGAAGTGCTTGGCGCAGCCGGCCACCCCGGAGTCCTGCAGGCCACGGATGAAGGCGGCGGTGTGCCGGGCGACCAGCTGCGGCTCGGCGCCGAACGCACGGACCCCGATGACCGGGTTGGCCGGGTTGTTGTTGACGTCGGCGTCCGGCGCGTAGTCCAGGGTGATGCCGGCGTCGGCCAGCTCCCGGCCCAGGTCACGGGCGACCGTCTCGGTCAGCTCCGGGTCGTCGATCGCGCCGAGGGCCAGGTTGCCGGGGCGCGAGCTGCCGAGCCGGGACTCGAACCGGGTGACGTCACCCGCCTCCTCGTCGATGGCGACGATGACATCGGGGTTCTCGGCACGCAGTTGCGCGGTCAGCGCGGCCACCTGGGCCGGTGACTCCACGTTGCGGGCGAAGAGGGCGACGCCCCCCAGACCCTCCCCCAGCCACCGGCGGACCCAGTCCGGTGCGGAAGTGCCGACGAATCCCGGCTGCAGGACCGCAGCGGCGAGTTCCGGCAGATCGCCGTGAATGGACATGAGCCCCCGTACCTCCATATTCGCGAGCGTCGATGTGAACGCTCTCCCCCGTCCGGGGACCAATGGTCACACCCGCCCCAGGCATTAGTCAACAAACCTTTCTATTAAGTGTTCCTGAAGGATCGGTACGATGCCGGGATGCAGGTCGACTGGTCCGAGGTGCACGCTGTACGGCTACTCGGTGTAGCCCTGGCCGTCCTGTTCCTGCTCTGGGCCATCCGCCGCATGTTCGGCGGCAAATAGGGGTAACGGGGCGCCCATGCGCATCGGATACTTCCTGTCGAGCGAGGAGTACTCGCCGGCCGAACTCATCGAGCAGGCCAAAGGTGCGGAGCGAGCCGGCTTCTCCGGCCTGTGGATCTCCGACCACTACCACCCGTGGGTCGACGCCCAGGGGCAGAGCGCGTTCGTCTGGTCGATGATCGGCGCGCTCAGCCAGGCGACCCAACTGGAGATCACGACGGCGGTGACCTGCCCGACCGTACGCATCCATCCGGCCGTCATCGCGCAAGCCGCGGCAACCAGCGCGGTCCTGACCGGCGGGCGTTTCCGGCTCGGCGTCGGCACCGGCGAGGCGCTCAACGAGCACATCTTCGGCGACGCCTGGCCGGAGGCCGAGGTTCGGCTGGAGATGCTGGAAGAGGCCGTCGAGATCATGCGGGAGCTGTGGAAGGGCGGCGTCGTCTCCTACCGGGGCAAGCACTACACGGTCGAGAACGCCCGGGTCTACACGCTGCCCGAGAAGCCGGTCGAGATCCTGGTGTCGGGCTTCGGACCGAAGGCGATCGAGGTGGCCGCCCGCATCGGCGAGGGATACGTCAGCACGATGCCCGACGGCGACATGGTCAAGCAGTTCCGCTCCCAGGGCGGCGGGAACCGGACATGCCAGGCCGGATTCAAGGCCGCGTTCGCCGCCACCGAGGAGGAGGGGGCGCGCATCGCGTACGAGAAATGGCCGAACGCCGGCGTGCCCGGTGAGCTCTCCCAGGTGCTGCCCTCGCCCAAGCATTTCGAGCAGGCCTCGCAGCTGGTGACCCAGGACATGATCGCCGAGGCCTTCGTGTGCGGCAACGATCCGGAGAAGCACCTCGAGATGATCAAAAAGTACGCCGACGCCGGCTTCGACGAGGTCTACGTGGCCAACACCGGGCCGCACTACCAGGGCCTGTTCGACCTGTACGCCCGCGAGATCCTGCCGAAGTTCGCATGAGACTTCCCGTCTACGGACCCCGGCTGCGCAGGGTCGCCCGGAAACACTTCGGGTGGCCCTCGCTACGCCCCGGCCAGTTCAAACCGATGCGCGCGGTGCTGCGCCGCAAGGACGCCCTGGTGGTGCTCCCCACCGGCGCCGGCAAGTCGGCGATCTACCAGATCCCGGCGGTGCTGCTGCCCGGCCCGACCGTGGTCGTCTCGCCGCTGCTCGCCCTGCAGCAGGACCAGATCACCGCCCTCAACGAACGCGACGACCCCCGCCTGCGCGCGGTCCGGGTCAGCTCGGCGGAGACTCCGGCCCAGCAGCGGGAGGCCATCGAGGCGATCCGCACCGGACAGGCCGAGTTCCTGTTCATCACGCCGGAACAGCTCAGCGACCCGGAACGACTCGCCGAGGTCCGCTCGCTCAAACCCGGCCTGGTCGCGGTCGACGAGGCGCACTGCATCTCCGCGTGGGGCCACGACTTCCGCCCCGACTACCTGGCGCTCGGCGACATGATCAAGCAGATCGGCCGCCCGCCGGTGCTCGCCCTCACCGCCACCGCCTCCCCGCCGGTGCGCGAGGACATCATCGCCCGGCTGCGCCTGCACAAGCCCGAGATCCACGTGTCCGGACTGGACCGGCGCAACCTGTTCCTCGAGGTCGCCTACTGCCCCGACGAGGACTACCGCTGGCGGCGGCTGACCGCGCTGCTCGACGAGGGCGAACGCCCCGGCATCATCTACGTCCCCACCCGCCGGGCCGCCGAGGAACTCGCCGAGCGCCTCACCGAGTCCGGCTACCCGGCCGCGTTCTACCACGGCGGCATGGCGTCCGGGCTGCGCGAGCAACGGCACGAGGAGTTCCTCGACGACAAGGTCGACATCATGGTGGCGACCTCGGCGTTCGGCATGGGCATCGACAAGCCGAACATCCGCTGGGTCGCCCACGTCGCCCTGCCGGACTCCCCCGACAGCTACTTCCAGGAGATCGGCCGGGCCGGCCGCGACGGCGAACCGGGCCGCACGGTGCTGCTCTGGCGCTCCGAGGACGAGGCGATCCAGCGCTTCTTCAGCGGCGGCTCCCCCGACGCCGAGGAGCTGCAAACCCTGGCCGGCGCGCTCCACAAGGGACCGCAGACGAAGACCGCGCTGCAGAAGGAGACCGGGCTGGGCCCGCGCAAGCTGGGCCAATATCTCAACCTGCTGGAGCAGGCCGGCGCGGTGCGCACCGGCGCGGGCAACAAACTGACGGTCCCGGCCCGCGCGCCCCTCCCGGCCGCAGCCGCCGCGGCGGCGATCGAGGAGTACGAACGGCAGCAGGCGGTGGTCCGCTCCCGCACCGACATGATGCGCGGTTTCGCCCAGAGCCGGCAGTGCCGCACCGAGACCCTGCTCGCCTATTTCGGCGAAGACCTGAAACGCCCGTGCGGCCATTGCGACAACTGCGCCGACGGCACCGCCCAGGCCGTCGCCGAGGCCGAGGCCGAGGGCCCGTTCCCGGTCCACAGCCGCGTCGCCCACGGCGAATGGGGCCAGGGCACGGTGATGAACTACGAGGAGGAGCGGATGACCGTCCTCTTCGACAGCGTCGGCTACAAGACCCTCTCGGTCCCGGTCGTGGTCGAGCAGGAGCTTCTGACCGGCGCTTGATCCACTCAACGGCCGAGCGGACCAGTCAATCCTGGTCCGCCAAGTCGTCGATCTCGGCTCGACAGCGCCCCACGTGTTCGGCGAGTTCCTGGGGTTCGAGGTTTCGGTACCAGTTCGTGAAGCCGGACAGGGACGGCTCGAATGCCTCGGCGTAGGCCGACGCCCTCATTGCCGCGATCAAGCTGATCCGTCCGCCCAGCACCTCACCCGCCAGTTCACGGATACGCTCGTCACCGGCCTCGCGGTGAAGATGAACCAGGAGCCGCTCGACGAGTCGCTCTTCACCCGGGCTCATGGCAGCGCCGTCCCAGGATGGTGATAGGCGCTCTGAGGCAACCGATGTTGCGCCAGCACATCCACGTCGGCCGCCGCCGACTGGACGTATCCGGTGGCGCCGCTGACGATGGCAGATCCGGTCGCTATCAACTTCCGCGCCCGCTCCGTCAGCGTGGCGATCCGATAAGCCTCATAGGCAGCGATGCCCCACCCGGTGACGGCACCGACTCCCGTCCCGAAGGACGCGGTTCCGGCATATGCGGCCAAGGCCGCGATCATCGCAGCGTCGGAGATGTCCTTCAGGATCCCGGACACTCCCTCCATGAGGCGGTAGGTCCCCTCGGCGGCGGTCTCGTAGGCCTTCGCGAGTTCGTTGAGCGGAACCTGTTGTTCGCTGACCGCGGCGCTCAGCCCGGCGAAGTACGTGAAGGCCGCGTCGGCGGCATTGCCGTCCCAGGAGAGATCGAGCTCGACATTGCCGCAGGAAAGGTTGATACCGAGGTCCTGCAACGCGCCGGCAAGGTTGCGAAAAGCACCGGCACACTGCCAGACCAGCTCCCAGTCACCGGCGAACGCTGCCGCGGCCTCTCCGAAGACATCGTGTCCGGTCGTCTGTTTGACCAGCTCATTGACCACGTGCGACGGGCTGAGCCAGTCCAGCGCGACAGAGACGTTGGAGAACGGCTGACCGAGTATCGACTCGCTGTGCTCTTCCGGGTTCGTCAACCGCCGCAGGGGATCGGTAGCGTCGCTGAACATCGCTCAGCTCCTGTCGGGGTCTGGTCGCTCGACGCCGGGAAAGGCAGAGTCCAGGGACGCGGCAGCCGCCTGATCGGTCTCGCGGTACACCATGGATGCGTCATCGACTCCGGCCTGTGAGGCGTCCAGCAACCCCACGAGTTCGTCGAGCATGGCGACGAGCGTCCGGCGGACGGTGAGGTGCTCGTAGGTCAGCGGGTTGATGATCCCGCCGGTCACCGGCGAGATTTCCGGCACGTAGGCGTCGAGGTAAGTCCGGAATTCGCGAGCGTCGTCGGCAGCCCTGCGGATCAAGCCGGCATAGCTGTCCAAGGCCGGTGGGTGGACGCGAAGAGCGGTCATCGTTCCCACTTCCGTTTACTCAGGCGACGAGTGCCCGGATCCCGAACAATGCGATATCACCGAGCAGCACCACTCCGACGGCTGTGGCCAGCCGCCTCGCGGAGATCCGGGAGTCACGAGTCGACATGCTCATCACGGCGAAGACGGCGCCGACGAGATTGATCGGCACGGCTACGAGCACCGGCGCCCATGCGCCGGCCGCTCCGGCATCGCTTGCCACCAGCGCGAGGGCGACCACGGGGCCGACCGCGAAGAACAGCACGGCCAGGCTGAGGTACCAGCGCAACTCGTGTGTCGGGTCATCCAGTCCCACGGGCCCTCCAGTTCTCGCGGGCAGTCACAGGGGAGTACCCGCACCGGGCAGTAGCCGGTTCAAAAGCCGGCCGAAGACGGCATGCTCATCGAGGTGCCGGGCCCGTCGAGTTTCTGACGATCAACTCCTGGCCGGTCGCGCGCTTGCGGGGGCGGCTCGTCGGGGGCTTCAGGGCCAGCTCCAGGGCCATCCGGCCCATCTCGGTCATCGGCAGGCGGACCGTGGTGAGGCTGGGCGAGAGGTCGCCGGCGACGGAGACGTCGTCGAAGCCGACCACGGACATCCGCTGCGGCACCGGGATGGCGCGTTCACGCAGGACGGCGAGGACGCCCATCGCCATGGCGTCGTTGAGGGCGATGATCGCCGTGGTGTCGAGGCGCTCGCGCAGGATCTTCTCGGTGGCGACGCGGCCGCCCTCGCGGACGAAGTCGGTGTGCACGACCGGCATGTCGTCGAGTGACAGGCCGTAGGAACGCAGTGCGGCGGCCACACCGGCCATCCGGTCGGTCACGGTGTTCAGTTCCGGGGGGCCGGCGACCAGGGCGATCCGGCGGTGGCCGAGTTGGAGCAGGTGCTCGCCGAGGGCGCGGCCGCCGGCCTCGTTGTCGGGCAGGACCGCGTCGGCGCCGAGGGCGTGCCGGCCGATCACCGCGACCCGGCCGCCGCCGCGCTGATATCCGGCCAGGACGGTACGGGCCTCGGCCTCCACGCGCGGGTCGCCGTAACCGGAGCCGGCCACGATGATGATGCCGACGCGCTGGGCGATCAGGTTGCGGATCTGGCGCAGCTCATGTTCCGGGTCGCGGCCGGAGTGGCAGATCTGCACCAGCAGGTTCTGCTCGTCGGCGAGTTTGATGACGCCGCCGGCGATCTCCGAGAAGTACGGGTCGTCGACCTGGTGCACGATCAGGCCGACGGTGGAGCTGGCGCCCCCGGCGAGGGTGCGGGCGAACGGGTTGGCGACGTAGCCGAGCTCCCGCGACACCTCGCGGACCCGGTTCGCCACCTGCTCGCTGACACCGTCACGGCCGGCCAGGGCGCGTGACGCGGTGGCCAGCGAGACGCCGGCTCGTTCGGCCACGTCGATGAGGCGCAGCCCGGGGCCCGGTTTCGGCATCGACCACTCCCACACTATTGCTGGTGATCAATATCACAGCATAGAGTACGAAAGCGCTTACGGAAGCGCTTTCGCACTCGGTGCAGAGGAGCGTCCGAGGATGTCAAAAGCTTCGAAAGCCCTGGCCGCGGCCATGATCCTGACACTTGGCGCCTGCTCCGGAGGGGGCGGGGACGATTCCGGCGAGTCCACTGACGACCCGATCGTGGTCGGCATCTCGCTGCCGCTGACCGGCGACTTCTCCGAGCCCGGCAAGGGCGTCCAGCAGGGCTACGAGGCCTGGGCGAAGATCGTCAACGACAGCGGCGGGCTGCTCGGCCGCCAGGTCGAGCTGAAGATCCTGGACGACCAGTCCAACGCGGACCGGGTCGTCGCCGACTACGAGCAGCTGATCGGCAAGGACCAGGTCGATCTGGTCTTCGGCCCGTTCTCCACCCGCCTCGTCGTGCCCTCCGCCCGCGTCGCCGAGGAGTACGGGATGCTCTTCGTCGAGCCGGCCGGCGCCGCCAAGGAGGTCTTCGAGCAGGGTTTCAAGAACCTCTTCTACGCGGCTCCCGCGGTCGCCAACGACCACTACAACCACCTGGCCGAACACATCCTGGCGATGCCCGCCGACCAGCGGCCCAAGACCGCCGCCTACGCGGCGATGGACGATCCGTTCGCGCAGGGTACGGCGTACGGGCTGAAGGAGAAACTGGAGGCCGGCGGGGTCAGGACCGTGGTGAACGAGGTCTACCCGCCGAACACCACCGACTTCAGCGGCATCGCGGCGAAGGTCGCCGACGCCAAGGCCGACGTGCTGGTCGGCGGCTCGCAGCACCAGGACGGCGTGAACCTGATCGTGGCCCTGCAGCAGCTCGGCTACCAGCCGAAACTGGCCGCGTTCTCCACCGCGCCGACCAACCCGGAGTTCGCCAAGGCGGTCGGCAACAAGACCGAGGGGATCCTCTCCCCCACCGGTTACAGCCAGGACGCGCAGTACCCGAGCAACAAGGAGTTCGTCGAGAAGTTCACCGCGCAGTTCGGCAAGGCACCGGAGGAGGACCAGGCCAACGGCTACACCACCGGCCAGGTGGTGGCGGCCGCGGTCACCGCGGTGGGTTGCGCCGAGCAGGGCGACTGCCAGAAGAAACTGGTGGATTGGGTACGCGCGAACACCGTGGAGACCGTGGTCGGTCCACTGTCCTGGGACGGCACCGGCAAACCCAAGGGTGCTCACATGATCCAGCAGTGGGTCGGCGGCGACATCAAGATCGTGTTGCCGGCCGACGTCAAGGAGGCCGAGTTCGTCTTCCCGAAGCCGGCCTGGTGAGTCGCTGATGCCCTCCGGCGCGCTGCTGTTCCAGAGTGTGCTCCTGGGGATCCTGCTGGGCGGCCTCTACGCCCTGCTCGCCTCGGGGCTCACGCTCTACTTCGGCATCATGCGGGTGGTGATGATCGCCCACTCGGCGTTCCTGATCCTCGCCGCCTACCTGGGCTGGTGGCTGCACGAGCGGGCCGGGCTGGATCCGCTGCTGACCATGCTCGGCACCGTCCCGCTCTTCTTCGCGGCCGGCGTCGGGCTGCAGCGGCTGCTGCTCACCCGCCTGCGCCCGGCCACCCTGACCATGATGTCGGTGCTGCTGACGTTCGCGATCGCCCTGCTCATCGAGGGTCTGCTCGGGTACGCGTTCACCGGCACGCAGCGGCGCGTCCAGCTGGGCTACGGCTCGGCCAGCTTCGAGGTGTTCGGCGCCCGGGTCGCGGTGGTCAAGCTGATCGCCTTCGGGCTCGCCGTGGTCGCGCTGACCACGCTGTACGTGCTGATGAAGCGCACCCGGTTCGGCTGGGCACTGCGCGCGACCATCCAGCACCGGGACGCGGCCCGGCTGCTCGGCATCGACACCGACCGGGTGGCCGGGTACGGCTTCGGCATCGGCCTGGCCACCGCGGCGGTCGGCGGCACCGCGCTGTCGCTGGACACCACGATCTACCCGTCGCTGCACTGGCACTGGATCGGCCCGCTGATGGCGATCATCGTGGTCGGCGGGCTGGGCAGTGTGCCGGGGGCGGCGATCGCGGCGATGGTGCTCGGGATGGCGCAGAGCCTGCTGCAGATCCCGATGGGCACCACCTGGGCGCAGACGGTCTTCTACGTGGCGCTCTTCGCGACCCTCGCGATCCGACCACAGGGGTTCTTCGGAGGTCGCCTTGCCCAACGCTTCTAGGATCCTCAAGCTCGTCGCGATTCTGCTGCTCGCGGTCGCCGTGCTGGCGTTCCCGAGCCTCGCCCCGAACCCGTACATCCTGTCGGCGGGTGTGCTGGTGGTCTACTACGCCGTCCTCGCCACCTCGTGGAACTTCGTGGGTGGCTTCACCGGATACATCTCCCTCGGGCACGGGGCGCTGGCCGGGCTCGGGGCGTACGCGACCGGTCTGCTCGCCGCGAAAGCCGGAGTGCCGTCGTTCCTGGCGCTGGCGCTGGCCGGGCTCTTCGTCGGGCTGCTCGCGGTGCCGATCGGGCTGGCCGCGCTGCGGGTCCGCGGGGCCTCGTTCGTGATCGTCTCGATCGCCCTGGTGCTGATCATGCTGCTGGTCTTCCAGAGCTGGGCGTCGGTCACCGGTGGTTCCCGCGGGCTGGTGGTGCCGCGGCCGTTCTCGGTGACCCGGCCGGAGCACCACCGGATCTTCTACTTCCTCTTCGCCGGTCTGCTGGCGCTCGCGCTGCTCACGTGGTGGCTGATCGACCGGTCCCGGTTCGGGCTGGGCCTCAAGTCGATCCGGGAGGACGAGGACAAGGCCGAAGCCCTCGGGACCGCGACGTACGCGTACAAATTGATCGTTTTTGTGGTCTCGGCGGTGTTCACCGCGCTCGGCGGTGGTCTCTACGCGCTGTGGTTCGGCGACCTGGACCCGGTCTTCCAGTTCTCCATCCTGACCGGCTCCTACCTGGTGCTGATGGCGCTGCTCGGCGGCGTGCGGCAGCTGTTCGGGCCGGTCGCCGGGGCGCTCATCGTGGGCAGCGCGCTGGAGTACTTCAAGGTCCAATACGGCGACACCCCCATGCATCTCGTGACCACCGGTCTGCTGCTGGCTCTGGTGGTGCTTTTCATGCCGGACGGGGTGCTGCCCGCAATCGGCGATCTGATCAAACGGTTCTCCCGGTCGAACCAGACGTCGATCCGCGAGGTCAGCGCGGCCGAACTGCGCGAGCAGCGGCTGCAGAAAGCGGGAGGGACCAAATGAGCCTCGCGACCACCGAGCTGCGCAAGGCCTTCGGCGGGGTGACGGCTCTCGACGGGGCCACGGTCGACTTCCAGCCGGGGAAGGTGAACGCGCTGATCGGGCCGAACGGGTCCGGCAAGACGACCTATTTCAACTGCGTGACCGGCATGATCAAACCGGACGGTGGGCGGGTCACCTACCGGGGGCGGGACCTCACCGGCAGGGCGCCGCACCGGATCGCCCGGGCCGGCGTCGGGCGGACGTTCCAGCTGTGCCGCACGTTCCCCCGGATGACCGCGCTGGAGAACGTGCTTGCCGCCGTACCCCCGCGGGGTTTGACCGGGGGACTGCGCAGCGCGCGCGGCCGTGCCGAGATCGAGCGGGCAATGGGCTGGCTGACCCGGCTCGGCATCGAGCATCTGGCCGGCTCCGAGGCCCGGGACATGTCGTGGGGCCAGCAGAAACTGCTGGAGCTGGCCGGGGTGCTGATGGCCGAGCCGGAGACGGTGCTGCTCGACGAGCCGGCCGGCGGGGTGAACCCGGCGCTGCTCGAACGGATCGGGACGCTGATCCGCGAGCTGAACGCGGAGGGCCGGACCTTCGTGATCGTCGAGCACAACATGGACCTGGTAATGAGCATCAGCGATCACATCGTGGTCTTCGACCGCGGGCGGCCGATCGCCGCGGGCCCGCCCTCGGTGATCCGCACCGACGAGCGAGTCCTGGGGGCATACCTTGGCGTCTGAGCTGGCACTGACCGACATCGTGGCGGGTTACGGGCGGGCCGCGCCGGTGCTGCGCGGATTCAGCGTCGAGGTGCCGGCCGGGAAGATCGTCTGCCTGGTCGGGCCGAACGGGGCCGGCAAGTCGACCGTGCTCAAGGTGGCCGGCGGGTTGCTCCGGCCGCGCGAGGGACGGGTCGAGGTCGGCGGCGCGGACGTCACCGGCCGCGGACCGCAGGCGATGCTCGCCGCCGGGGTGTCGCTGGTGCTGCAGGGCCACAGCGTCTTCCGCGAGATGACCGTCGAGGAGAACGTGCTGCTCGGCGCGTACACGATGCGTGACAAGGCCCGCGTCGCCGAGCGTGTGGCCTTCGTGAAAGAGGTCTTCCCGGTGGTCGCGGACCGCTGGGGATCGCTCGCCGGGCTGCTCTCCGGCGGGCAGCAGAAACAGGTGGAGTTCGCCCGGTCGCTGATGGTCGACCCGAAGGTCGTCCTGCTCGACGAGCCGTCGATGGGTCTCGACCCCAAAGCGACCAGCACGGTGTTCGCACAGGTCGTGCGGATGCGTGACGCCGGGACCGCGGTGCTGCTGGTGGAGCAGAACGCTCGGCGCGCGCTGGAGACCGCCGACCTCGGGTGCGTGCTCGATCTCGGGCGCGTGCACATCTCCGGGCCCGCCCGGCAGCTTCTGGCCGATCCGCAGCTCGGGGAGCTCTATCTCGGCGGGCGTCCCGCCGAACCTCCGGTACAGCCGAAGATCTGAAAGGTCGCCCATGAGACTCGCGATTGCTGTCTCTGCGGTACTGATCCTGGCCATCGGAACACCGGTCAATGCGGGCGATCACGGTCCGCGTGACGTACACCCATCCCTGCGATCCGATCTGATCGCCTTCTACGACTTCGATCATCCGATGCCTGACGATCCGGCCCTCGAACGGGACCAGGGCCGGTCGTCCACGGAGATCGAGCTGATCAACGGCGGCGCGGATCAGCGCGTCGTCGACTCCGCCTACCCGGGCGCACGGCGGGCCTTGCAGACCCGCCAGGTCGGGCTTTCCCTGTCGAACGACGACTGGAAAGCCGGCATCTATTCACCGACCGGCGTGCGTACGCTGCGCGCCTTCAACGCCGTCAGCGGCACCACGGTGGCCGGCTGGTTCAAACGCTCGATGGACGGCCCGGCGCTCAACACGGTCACGCCGGCCCCGGACGACCGGTTCAACGCGATCGGGCTGGCCGGCGTCCTGACCGGTGACTCCGACGGGCACGCGGTGCGCGCCCTGCTCGAACTGATCGACGTGCAGGGCACGCTGCGCCTGGTCGCCCTGGGACGGCGGCTGGACGGCGGCGCCTCGCAGACGTTCGCGGCGAGCGCCGACTGGCAGACCCTGCTGCCCAAGGACCAGTGGGTGCATCTCGCCGCCACGTTCGACTTCAACACCGCAACCATGGCGCTCTACCGCAACGGCGTGCCGGTGGAGGGCTTCTACACGGTCGCGGGTGACCCGTGGCAGGTCGCCGGGCCCGGTCCGCACGTCACCACCGCGACCGACCCGCGCGGCATCAAGATCGGCGGGAGCTTCCCGCAGAACACCGTCGAGCGCAACCCGTGCGACTGCCGGATGGACGCGCTGATGTTCCTGGACCGCTCACTGACGGCCCGGGAGGTCGCGAACCAGTACCGCTTCATGAAGACCCGGGGGTAATTCATGCGCCGCTTAGTCGTTTTATTACTATTCTCCACATTAGTGGGTCTGCCAAGTCCGGCCTACGCCGCCGAGGCGATCGACGACCCGGTCCCCCACGAGCCGGTGATGTCCCGGCTGGGCCTCGTGCTCGAGGAGTACGCGCAGTTCCCGCAATCGTTCACCAACCCGCCGCTGACCGATCAGCGGCTCAACCGGATCGCCCGGATCAACACGATCATGGAGGTGCCGGACGGGTCCGGCCGCCGGGCGGTGCCCGACCTCAACGGCAACCTGTACCTGGTCGAGGACGGCGTACCCCACGTCTACCTGGACGTGGCCGCCACCTTCGCGCCGCAGTTCTTCTCCGGCCGCGGCCTCGGCCAGGGCTTCGGCTACGTCACCTTCCATCCCGACTTCAAGAACAACGGCCTGTTCTACACGATCCACACCGAGCAGGCGTCGCTGACCACGGCCGTGCCGGACTTCCAGCAGTCCGGGACCACGCTGTTCCACGGCGTGATCAACGAGTGGACGGCCACCGACCCGGCCGCCGGCACCTTCGCCGGCACCCGGCGGGAGATCGTGCGGTTCGGTTTCGCCGGCCAGATCCACGGCGTCCAGGAGATCAACTTCAACCCCACCGCGCGGCCGGGCTCGGCCGACTACGGCAAGCTCTATCTCGCGGTCGGGGACGGCGGGATCGGCGTACGCACCACCGACCCGCAGAACCTCGCCATCCCGCACGGCAAACTGCTCCGGATCGACCCGGCGGGCACCAACTCGGCCAACGGCAGGTACGGCATCCCGGCCGACAACCCGTTCGTCGGCCAGGCCGGCGCGCTCGGCGAGATCTGGGCGTACGGCTACCGCGACCCGCACCGGTTCAGCTGGGACCGGGCCACCGGGAGGATGTACCTCGGCCACATCGGGGAGAAGTCGACCGAGGCCATCTACGAGGTACGTAAGGGCGACAACGGGGGCTGGAGCGAGCGCGAGGGATACCTGCTCTTCGACCGGGCCGCCACCAACGTCTGCGACCGCCTCTACCCGCTGCCCGCCGACGACGCGCAGTACGGCTACGACTACCCGGTCGCGGTCTACGACCACAACCCGGCGCCGGGCTGGAACTGCAGGGACGACGTGGGTGTCGCGGTGGCCGGCGGCTTCGTCTACCGCGGCACGGACATCCCCGCGCTGCGCGGCAAATACGTCTTCGGCGACCTGGTCGCGGGATACGTCTTCTACACCGAGGTGAGCGAGATGCGCCGCGGCGGGAGGCCCGCCACGATTCACCGGATGCACCTGTTCAACTCCGCCGGCGAGTCGGTGCGGATGCAGCAGCTCTCGTCGCCCGGCGCGCCGGGTGACCCGGAGCGGGTCGACCTGCGGTTCGGCACGGACAGCCGGGGTGAGCTCTACATCCTGGCGAAGGCCAACGGGAAGATCTGGAAGGTGACCGGCCTGAGGACGTTCGCGGCCGGACCGGTCGGGCACACTCGGGTGACGCACACCGCGGGTGCGGCCAACTGGGCGCCGGTGACCCCGGCGAAGTGGCAGTTCACCAACCGTGAGGTGATCCTGGCCGAGGCCGGGGTCGAGCGGCCCGGTCCGCGGCGGCCGTTCGAGTACGCCGTCCTGACGAAGGGACCGGCGTTCGGCAGCGTGGAAATCCACGCGGACGTCCGGCTGGACACCCCGGTGGAGATCTCCAACCGGGACGTGATCATCGTGTTCGGCTACCGGTCGGACACGGAGTTCTACTACGCGCATCTCTCGTCGGACAACACGATCTATCCGCACAACGGGATCTTCAAGGTGAACAACGCCGACCGGGAACGGATCGACTACCAGTGGAACGGGCGGTCCCGGGGCGCCAACCCGGCGATCACCGATGCCGCGTGGCACGACGTCAAGGTCAAGCATCTGCCGGCGAGCGGCGAGATCGCGGTCTACGTGGACGGCGAGCGTGACCCGGTGATGACGGCGGTGGACAGGACGTTCACCTCGGGGCGGGTCGGGTTCGGCTCGTTCGACAACATCGGCCGGACCCGGAACTTCACCGTCACCGGCACCCCAGCCGGCTGACCGCCAGGGTCGCGTCCCGCGCCCGGAGGGAGCACTGGCGGTCAGCTCGGGTTGCCGGCTGACGGGCAGGGTCGCGTCCCGCGCCCGGAGGGAGCACTGCCGGTCAGCCCGGGGAGCCGGGCTGACCGGCAGTGTCGTTTCAGCGCGCTTGAGGCAGCACTGGGCGTCAGCCGGATACGGCCTTGCGGAAGGCCTCGACGGCCATGCCGGAGACAGCCCGGCCATGACCGAACACCGCATGCTCGAACTCCAGCTCGGCCAGCCGCGCGAGGCTGTGCCCGGCCCGCACCGGATCCGCGGTCACCACCCGGGGCGGGCCGGTCACCCGGCCCCGCCGGCTGCCCGCGGCGTCGCCGGCGAAGAGCACCCCACCGGAGCGATCCAACAGGTACGAAACGTGCCCGCGAGTGTGCCCCGGTGTGTGCAGGGCGGTGAACCCGGGCAGCGGCTCCGAGGTGTCCGCACTGATCAGCTGATCGATCTTCGTCGGCTGGACCGTGCCGATCACCCGGGCGGCCAGCCTGCCGAACAGGCCGGTCGGCGTGGCCGGCGGGTTCGCCCCGGTGATGTCCGGCGCGTCCGCGGCGTGCGCGATCACCCGGGCCCCGGTGCGTTCACGCAGGTCGGCGAGGCTGCCCACGTGATCCGGGTGGTGGTGGGTGATCAGGATCGTGCTCACCTCGCCGAGCGGACGGCGGATCGAGCGCAGTGCCCGCTCGATCAGCGGCGACCGGCCCGGCAACCCGGTGTCGACCAGCACCACACCGTCGTCGGTGACGACCACGTGCACGTTCACGTACCCCAGCCGGAGCTCGAAGACCCCGTCGACCACCTCTCGCACCTGATCATTGTGTCAGCCGGTGGACAGCAACCCCAGCTCACGGGCCTTCGCCACGGCCTCGCGCCGGGTGCGGGCGGCCAGCTTGGTGAACACGGCGGCCACGTGGGCGTCGACCGTACGCGTGGACAGCACCAGCCGGGCGGCGATCTCCGGGTTGCTCAGCCCCTCGGCGAGCAGGCGCAGCACCTCGGCCTGCCGGCCGGTCAGCCCGGCCGGATTGCCTCGGGTACCCGGCTGCGGTCCGCGCGGGATCCGGGCCACCCCCAGCTGCCGCAGGCGGGACCGGACCCGGCGGGCGAGCGGGTCGGCGCCCAGCGCGTCGAGCAGCCGGACCGCGGTGAGCAGGTCGTCCGGGTCCGTGCTGTGGCTCAGCGCCACCGCCTGGTCGTAGCGGCAGCCGGCCCGTTCCCAGAAATCGGCCGCCTCTCTCGGGTCGCCGTGCGCCTGTATCGCGTACGGCTCGGCAAGCGGGACGTCGGCGCCCAGCCGGTGCAACCAGTAGGCAAAGGCGCCCAGCCGATGGCCGCCCTCCGCCGCCCGCGCCCGGCGGAAGACCGGCAGCAGCCGGCCGGCGGCCGCGGCGTCGCCGCGCAGCCAGGCCGCCTCGGCCATCGCCGCGCCCGCGGGACCGATCCGCTGAGCCTCACCGATGCTCTGAGCGATCTCCCAGGCCTCCGCGATCAATTCCTCGCCGCCGGGCAGGCCGCGGCGGATCCGGGCGAGACCGAGCACGACCAGGGCCGGGGTACGCATCATCGCCGGCGCCCCGGACTCCCAGCGGGCGTGCCGTTCCGCCTCGTCCCACTCGCCGCGCAGCAGGAACGGCATCGCGCTGGTGATGTGCAGGTAGGTCAGGAAGCCGATCAGCTCGGTCCGCTCGGCGTAGGCCCGGCCCTCGTCCAGCAGCCGGCTCGCCTCATCCAACTGCCAGTTGTAGATCAGGTACCAGCCGATGTTGGCGTAGGCCCGGCAGGCGTGGTCGGCCTCGCCGGCGGCGATCGCGACGGCCAGGCTCTCCTCGAGCAGCTTGCGGCCCCGCACGTCGTCGGTGTCCCAGACCGCGAAGCCGACGTTGTTCAGTGCGTGCGACAGGATCCCGGGCTCTCTCTGTTTCCGGGCCAGCTCGATCGCCCGCTCCCCCACCGCCACCGCGGCCGCGTTCTGCCCGCCCAGCGCGTAGAGCTGCGACTGATTGCTCAGACCGAAGGCGAGCGCGGCGTCGTCGCCCGCGCCCTCCAGCACGTCGACCGCCTCGACCGCGGTCGCCTCCGCAGCGGGCCGATCGTTCCAGTACCAGTACAACCGGCTGAGCCGGCGCAGAGCCAGGCCGAGGGCGGCCCGGTCGGGCAGGCCGCGGCGCAGGGCGACCGCCTCGCGCTGGGCGGTCACGGCCGGTTCGGCCATGCCGAGCATGTAGGACTCCTCGGCGTACGCCTCCAGCAGGCCGGCGCGCTCGGCCGGAGCAAACGCGGAACGGTGCTGCAGCACCAGCCGGTAGTGCGCCACGGCCTCCCGGTGCGAGCCGGCGGCGGCTGCCTCGGCCGCCGCGGCCGGCGCATAGCGCACGATCAGGTCGGCGTCGCCGGCCTCGTCCGCATGGTGCACCAGCCGGGACAGGTCGGCGCCGCCGCGCTCCAGCAGGGCGGTGAGCACCGCGCGGTTCGCAGTGATCCGGTTGGAGGCGGTGAGCGACGCCTCCACGGCACGCCGCATCAACTCGTGCCGGAAACCCACCCGGGCCGGGGTCACCGTGAGCATGCCCCGCTGCTCGGCCGGGACCAGCGTGTCCAGCCCGCCGGGCACGATCGCCTCGACCAGCCAGCGCTCCACTGTCGACGGCACCACGGCCAGCCGGGTCAGGGCGTCCCGGCAGTCCGGCGGGAGGGTCCGCAACCGGGCGTACACCGCCTCGGTCACCGTGGCCGGCACCTTGTCGGCGTCGCCGGCGCCGAGCAGTTCGGTGACGAAGAACGGGTTCCCCGAGGTGATCGCGAAGACCCGGTCGGCGTCCTGGTCGCCGACCAGGCTGCGCACCGCCCCACGGGAGAGCCGGGTCAGCGGCAACCGGCGCATCGGCGCGCCGGTCACGCCGAGCAGCCCGCGCACCGGGTGGTCGGCGCCGATCTCGTCGTCCCGGTACGTCGCCACCAGCACCGCCGGCAGTGCGGCGATCCGCCGCACCAGGAAGCGCAGCACGTCGAGGGTCGCGTCGTCGGCCCAGTGCAGGTCCTCGACCACCAGCACGGTGGGGTGACCGGGCCAGTCCAGCTCGGCGCGGAACGCCTCGAACACCTGGGCCCGGTCACCGGAGGTAAGCGCCTCGGTGAGCGAGGTGCCCACCTTGCCGATCAGGTCGCGCAGCGGGCCGAGCACCCGCGGGGTGGCCAGGTCGTCGCAGTAGCCGACCAGCAGGCGCCCCTCCGCCGGCAGCACCGACCGGACCGCCTCGACCACACTGGACTTGCCGATCCCGGCCTCACCGGTGACGAGCACGACGGAACCCTGGCCGTCCAGCGCCCGCCGCGCGGCGGCGCCCAGCTCGGTCAATTCGTGATCGCGTTCCAGCAGGGCCCGTGCCATGGCGCCGATCTTAGGTACCGGACTAGGTGACCGCGGCGCCCGAGCTAGGTATCCGACACCGATTTCCGCAGCCAGCGGGGCCCGTAGAAACGAATGCATGACAATCAACGAAGCGAAACTGATGGAATTCGTGCACAAGTTCGTCGGCGACGTCGCCGCCACGATGGCCGCCGGCGGCGTCGTCGTCGGTGACCGGCTCGGCCTGTACCGGGGTCTGGCCGAGGGGCCCGCCCTGCCGGAGGAACTGGCCCGCCGCACCGGCACCGCACCCCGCTACGTCGAGGAGTGGCTGCGCGGCCAGGCCGCCGGTGGCTACGCCGAGTACGACGCGGCGACCGGCAGGTACTCGCTCACCGAGGAGCAGGCGTTCGCGCTGACCGACCCGAACGGGCCGATCTTCGCGCCCGGGGCGTTCCAGCTGGCCCTCGGAGCGCTGCGGGCGGAACCGCGGATCACCGAGGCGTTCCGGACCGGGGCCGGGCTGGGCTGGCATCAGCACGACGAGGACGTGTTCACCGGCTGTGAGCGGTTCTTCCGGCCGGCGTACAGCGCCCACCTGGTCAGCGAATGGCTGCCGGCGTTGGAAGGGGTCGAGGAGAAGCTGCGGCGGGGCTGCCGGGTCGCCGACGTGGGCTGCGGGCACGGCGCCTCGACGGTGCTGATGGCGCAGGCCTATCCGGCGTCGTCCTTCACCGGCTCGGACATGCACCCCGAGTCGGTCGATCAGGCCCGCAAGCGGGTGTCCGAGGCGGGGCTGGCCGGCCGGGTGGACTTCGAGGCGGCCGGGGCGCAGACCTTCGGCGGCGGGCCGTACGACCTGGTCACCACGTTCGACGCGCTGCACGACATGGGTGACCCGCTGGGCGCCGCCCGCCGGGTCCGGTCCCAGCTGGCCCCGGACGGCACCTGGATGATCGTCGAGCCGGCGGCCGGCGCGTCGGTCAGCGACAACTTCAACCCGATCGGCCGGGCGTACTACTCGTTCTCGGCGTTCCTCTGCGTGCCGAGCGCGCTCTCCCAGGAGGGCGGTTACTCGCTCGGCGCCCAGGCCGGCGAGGAGCCGATCCGGCGGCTGGTCACGGACGCGGGCTTCACCCGCTTCCGGCGGGTCGCCGACACGCCGTTCAACATCGCGTACGAAGCGCGCCCCTGAACGTTTCTGATCATGTGCCGGTCGGGTAGGTAAGAATGCTGTCGGCCATCCGATCGGAAAGGATCCGCGAGTGACGGACGAACCGCTCTACGCCCAGCTGGGTTTCACCGACGCTGAGTGGGGGCTGCTCACCGGCCTGCCACAGTCGGTGCTCACCGCGGCGAGTGCCGCCACGCCCGACAGCGCCCGCAAGACCCGCGCCGAGAGCGCGGCGGGGCTGGACCGCATCTCGGACGCCCGCGCCTCGGCGAGCGGGCTCGTCTCCGCGGTCGCCGCCGCGGCTGTCGCCGAGGCCGGCGACCCGGAGATCGGCGAGGAGCCGCCGGTCATCGAGCCGAGCGACCCCGCGGGGTACGCGGCGGACGTGCTGGTCCGGGCCGGTGAGGCGGCGACGCTGCTGTCCACGAAGGCGTCGCTCGCCGACGCCGAGACCTACCGGCACTGGCTGCTGGAGATCGCCGACGCGGTGGTCGGGGCGGCCTCGACCGGTGGGCTGCTGGGGATCGGCTCGGAGACGGTCACCGAGGACGAGCGGTCGTTCCGCGACGAGCTCGCCCAGGCCCTGACCGCCTGACCTCGTGTGGAGTTCGGGTGCGCCGCGCGCCCGAACTTCACACGGCCGGCGGACGCCAGGTCAGAACCGGGTCCATCTGGCGCAGCACCAGGTCGGGACCGAGCCGGCCGGCCAGCGCCATGCCGGTGTTGCGCAGCCACTCGGCGGCGGGATTGCTCAGGCCGGCCATGCGGGCGATCCGCCGGGAGGCCTTCATCACCGCCGACGTGCGCGGCAGCCGCTCGGCGGTGTACCGATCCAGGTCACCGGCGTAGGCGGCCAGCACCGCGGCGTCCTCGATCGCCTGGCAGGCGCCCTGGCCCAGGTTCGGCGTCATCGCGTGGGCCGCGTCGCCGAGCAGCGCCACCCGGCCCGCGTGGAACCGCGGCAACGGCTCGTCCAGACAGCGGATGTCGGTGCGGGTGACCACGGTGGCCGCCCGGATCAGCGACGGGATCGGCTCGTGCCAGCCGCCGAAGTGGCGCAGCATCTCGGCCTGCTCGTCGTCGGCTCGGCCGTCGGCGGGGGCGGGCGCGGTGGCATAGCAGTAGACCCGGCCGTCGCCGAGCGTGGCCACCCCGAACACCTTGCCGGCGCCCCACGTCTCGGCCGGCTCGAGCGTCCCGCCCGGGTGCGGCACCACGATCCGCCAGCTGGTCACACCCGTGTAGACCGGACCGGGGTGGGTGGGGAAGAGCTTTGCCCGTACCGGGGAGCGCAGTCCGTCGGCCGCGACCACGAGATCGGCGGTGAGCGAACCGTCGGCCGTGACCACCTGCCCGGTCGCCGGGTCGACGTCCTCGGCCGGCAGGCCGAGGCGGAGCGCGCCCGGCGCCAGGCCCTCGGTGAGCACGTCGACCAGCGTCGCGCGGTGCACCACGATGACCGGCTCGCCGTAACGAGCGGTGGCCCGGTCGGCGTCGGTCCGCGAGATCCAGCCGCCGTCGGGACGCTGGATGCCGGCCGCGCCCTGCAGGGCGGCGAGTTCCCGCAGGCGCCCGCCGACGCCGAGCGCGTCGAGGACCCTCAGCGCGTTCGGCGCGACGGCCAAGCCGGCGCCCACCTGGTCGAGTTTCGCGGCCCGTTCCAGCACCGTCACGTCCCAGCCGCGGCGCTGCAACGCCACCCCGGCTGCCAGCCCACCGATTCCGGCTCCGATGATCACCGCGCGCGACATGCCACGATCTTCGCATCATCGGGGGACACTCGAACACATGGTGCTCGACGAGTACGCGCAGGCCCGCCCGGCCGCCCACCTGCGGCCGTTCGTCGCGCTCTACTCCGGTTACCGGCAGCAGGGCCTGCCGCCCGCCCGGCATCGCGGCCTGCCGTCGCCGTACCTGACGTTGATCTTCACTTTGGACGATCCGCTGGTGATCGCCGCGCACCCGGACCGACGGCAGACCCCGGGCGCCTATCGCGCGCTGGTCGGCGGCCTGCACCTGGGCCCGGCCGTCATCACCCACGACGGCAGCCAGTCCGGGGTGCAGGTCGCGGTGCACCCGATCGGCTGCCGCGCGCTGCTCGGCCTGCCCGCCGGCGAACTCGCCGGCCTCGACGTGGAGGCGACCGCGGTGCTCGGCGAGCGGTTCGTCGGCGAGACCCGGGAGCGGCTGCGCGAGGCCGCGGACTGGCCGGCCCGCTTCGCGGTCCTGGACACCGTGCTGGGCGGCCTGCTGCGCGACGGTCACGGTCCCGACCAGGTGGGGTACGCGTTCCGCAGGCTGCTGCGGCACGACGTACCCATCGCTGACCTGGCCGCCGAGGTGGGGTGGAGCGGGAGATATCTGACCGACCGGTTCCGGGCCGAGCTGGGGTTGCGGCCGAAGGAGACCGCCCGGGTCGCCCGTTTCGACCGGGCCAGGCGGTCGGTGCGGCCGGATCGGCGGCTGGCCGACGTGGCCGCCGCGCACGGTTACGCCGACCAGTCCCATCTGGTCCGCGACTTCCAGGCGTTCGCCGGGTGCGCGCCGTCGCAGTGGCTGGCCGACGAGTTCGGTTTCGTCCAAGCCCTGCCGCTGTTACCCGGCGACGATGAGTTTCATGACTGACTCACCTTCGCCACAGGTGTGGCCCACGCTGGTTGCGAACGACGCCCGAGCCCTGATCCGTTTCCTGGTGGACGCGTTCGGGTTCACCGAGACGGTCGTGCACGGCGAAGGCGACCGGGTGGACCACTGCGAACTGGCCTGGCCGCTGGGCGGCGGCATCATGCTCGGCTCGGTTCGCGAGGCCCCGGACAATCCGTGGCCACTCAAGCCCGGAACATTCGGGGCATACGTGGTCGCTGATGACATCGATGCGCTGTATGCCCGCGCGGTGGCGGCCGGCGCGGAGATCACCCGGAAGCCGTTCGACACCGATTACGGTTCCCGGGACTTCAGGGCACGCGACCCCGAAGGCAACCTCTGGAGCTTCGGCACCTATCGCGGGGAACCCCGCTAGTCCCGGCGCAGCAGGCCCTGTTCGAACGCGGCGGCGACGGCCGAGGCGCGATCGCGGACGCCCAGCTTGGTGTACGCGTGCAGCAGATGCGTCTTGACCGTCGCCTCACTGATGAAGAGCCGCCCGGCGGTCTCCCGGTTGGTGCAGCCGCGCGAGATCAGCGTCAGCACCTCCAGCTCACGCTGGCTCAGCGGCTCCTTCGCGGGTGAGCGCAGCTCGCCCATCAACCGGCCGGCGACCGCCGGGGAGAGCACCGACTCGCCGCGGTGCGCGGCCAGCACCGCGCGGAACAGATCCTCCCGCGGGGTGTCCTTCAACAGATATCCGGTCGCCCCCGCCCTGATCGCCGGCAGCACGTCGCTGTCGGTGTCGTACGTGGTGAGCACCAGCACCCGGATCGCCGGCTTGCGCGCCTTGAGCTCGCGGATCGTGCTGACCCCGTCCATCACCGGCATCCGCAGGTCGAGCAGGACCACGTCGGGGCCGACCGCGTCGATCACCGCGAGCGCCTCCCGGCCGTCGCCCGCCTCGCCGAGCACCGTGAACCGGTCGTCACCGGCGAACATGCCGCGCAGCCCGTCGCGCACCACCGGATGGTCGTCGACGATCACCAGCCCGATCACGCCGTCCCCCCGACCGCGATCGCCGGCACGCAGGCGGAGATCGCCGTGCCCATGCCCGGCTCCGACTCCACCTCGAGCGTCCCGGCGATGCGGGACAGCCGTTCCCGCATGGCGTGCAGCCCGAACCCGCCGCTGTCGGAGACCTCCCGGGGGTGCTCCGGGTCGAAACCGGCGCCGTCGTCGCGCACGTCCAGGGTGACCACGTCCTCCATGTAGGAAAGGGTGAGCCCGACCCGGCCGGCGTCCGCGTGGCGGGCCACGTTGGCCAGCCCTTCCTGTGCGGTGCGCAGCAGCGTCGTCTCGATCTCGGGGAGCAGCCGGCGGGGTGTCCCGGTCGTCACCAGCTCGGCCCGCACCCCGGTCATCTCGGTCCAGCTCTCCACCACCTCGCCGAGCGCGTCGGGCAGGGCGGCGCCGTCCAGGTGCTGCGGCCGGAGCGCCTGCACCGAACGGCGCGCCTCGGCGAGACCCTCGCGGGCCAGCCGTTTCGCGGTGTCCAGGTGACGCCGGCGGTCGTCCGGCCGGCCGGTGGCCGCGTCGGCCGCCTCGAGTTGGGTGACGATGCCGGTGAAACCCTGGGCCAGCACGTCATGGATCTCGCCGGCCATCCGCTGCCGCTCGTCGAGCACGCCCGCCTCCCGCGCCTGCACCAGCAGTTGAGCGTGCAGTCCGGCGTTCTCCCGGAGGGCCGCCTCCAGCTTCTCGAGCATCTCGTCGCGCCGGAGGCTGTTCTGCTCGGCACGGTTCTCGGCGAGGAGCATGACACCCGCGATGAACAGGTTGATCACGACGGCGATCCCGTAGAAGACGCGCCCGCCGCCGGCCGGCTCGACCGTCGGGATGCCGCCGACCTGGGCGAGTGCCGCGAGGGCGGCCACCGGAGCCGCCGCGACGACCCGCCACCTGCCCCGGAACGCGTAGCCGGCGAAGATGTAACCGGTCCAGGTGAAGAAGCCGAAGAGCGGGCTGCTCCAGATCAGCAGCGCGTTGCAGGCCAGCAGGCCGACGAAGAAGACCAGCATGAGGCGCGGGCGCTGGTCCCAGTGCGGGTGCAGAGTGACCCACCAGAGGACCCAGGCCGCGGTGAGCGCGACGACCAGGCCGATGACCCAGAAACTCTGCCGGGGCACCGGGGTGTCCTGGGCGGCGATCACCAGTCCGAGCGAGACGGCCAGCGTCCCGAACGGCAGCCAGGTGCGCCAGACCTCGCGGTCCACCATGGTGCGTCACTCCCACCTGAAAAGCCTCGCCGCGGCGGCCCCGAAGACCACCAGGTATCCCACGAGCACGGTAACCGAGAGCAGGTTCGGCCAGTGACCCGTCATCGCCTCGTGCATCAGGCGCTCGCCGGCGGCCAGCGGGGTGAAGTCGGCGATCCGCTGCACCACGTCCGGCAGCACCTCACGCGGTGCGTAGAGGCCGGCCAGGAACATCAGCGGGAAGAACAGGATGAGGCCGATCGCGTTGGCCGCCTTGCCGCTCGGCGCGACCGCCGCGATGAGCAGGCCCACCGCGAAGACCCCGATGACCGCCAGCAACACGGCGAACAGGAACGCGAGCGGCGACTCCGGGAACGGTACGTCGTACACGATCCCGGTCACGACGAACACCAGGATCGAGGAGAACACCACGGTGACCGCGGAGAACGCCAGCTGGGCGCCGAGCAGCGCGATCGGGCTGACCGGGGTGGTGGCGAGCCGGCGCAGGATGCCCTTCTCACGGTAGTTGGCGAGCACGGTGGGCATGCCCTGCAACCCGATCATGGCGATGCTCAGGGCGATCACGATGCCGGCGTAGACGTCGACCACCCGCAGGCCGCCCAGGTCCGGATTCGGCTCCCGGAACGACGGAATCGCACCGAGGATCATGATGAGGACGAGCGGGAAGAGGGCCGCGAAGAAGAAGTACATGGGTTCGCGCAGCGCGGTGCGGAACTCGGTCACGACGAGCTTGCCGAAGACGTTCATCGCGGGGACTCCTCTGCGGTGCGGCCGGTCAGGCGTACGAAGGCATCGTCGAGAGTGGCCTGCTCCAGGCGCAGCTCGACGGCGACGATGCCGTGCGAGGCGAGCACCGAGGTGACCGCGTGCAGCAGGTTGCCGGTGCCGACGACCTCGATCCGGTCACCGTGCCGGTTGATCCGGCTGACCTCGGGCAGCGAGGTGAGCAGCTCGTCCTCGATCGGGGCGGACGGGCGGAACCGGATCGTCTGATCCGCGGTGGCGGTCTGCTCGACCAGGCCGGCCGGGGTGTTCAGGGCGACCACCTCGCCGCGGTCGATCACCGCGATCCGGTCGCAGAGCCGCTCGGCCTCCTCCATGAAATGGGTGACCAGCAGCAGCGTGACGCCCCGGTCCCGGACCCCGGAGATCAGCTCCCAGGTGTCCCGGCGGGCCTGCGGGTCGAGGCCGGTGGTCAGCTCGTCGAGGATCGCGATCTGCGGGTTGCCGATCAGCGCGAGCGCGATCGAGAGCCGCTGCTTCTGACCGCCGGAGAGCTTGCCGAAATAGGTGTTCAGCTTCTCGCCCAGACCCAGGTCGCCGGCGAGCCCGCGCCAGTCCGCCGGCTGCGGGTAGAACGCGCTGTAGAGCTCGAGCACCTCGCGGACGGTCAGCTTCTCCTGCAGCTCGCTCTCCTGCAGTTGCACACCGACCAGCTTGCGCAGGGCCGGATCACGCGGCGACCGGCCCAGGACGGTGATCTCGCCGCCGTCCGGCGACCGCAGCCCGGCCACACACTCGACCGTGGTGGTCTTGCCGGCGCCGTTCGGGCCGAGAATCCCGAAGATCTCGCCGGCTTCGACCGTGAAGGACACGTCCCGGACGGCGACGGTTTCGCCGTACCTCTTGCTGAGGTTCCTGACTTCGATGACTGGCATGCACCCAGCGTCACGTAGACGCCGGGGCGCCCGATTCCACCAGCGAGCGATCGCTGCGATCAACCGATCGGTGGATGCCGGCCTCCACCGGTGTCTAGGCCACCGCCTCGGTGTTCACCTCGGCGTTGCTGCCGCTGCCACCGCGGCGCAGGCCGGCTACCGCCGAATAGATCGAGCCGACCTGGGCGGCCACGCGCTTCCAGGAGTACGCCTGCCGGGCCCGGTCCAGCGCCGCCGTGGCGTAGGTGAACCGGCGCACCTTGTCGTTGACCAGGCGGCGCAGCGCGCCACCGAGCGCGCGCGGATCGCGCGCCGGCACCAGATCGCCGGTCAGGCCGTCCACGACGGTCTCGGTGAGCGCTCCCTCAGCGGTGCCGATGATCGGTACGCCGCAGGCCATCGCCTCCAGGGCGGAGCGCTCCTCCCACGGCGTGGCGACCAGCAGGTCCGCCGAGCGGTACCAGTTCGGCATCTCGTTGCGCGGCACCGCCCCGACCAGCCGGAACCGGTCGGCCACCCGGAACTGCTCGGCGAGCGCCCGCAGCACCTTGGCGCCCGGGTCGGCGGGCAGCTGCTCGGCCGGCGGGCCGCCGACCACCACCACCTCGGCGCCGGGGACGTAACGCATCGCCTGGATGACGTCACCGAACCCCTTGCGCTCGACCAGCTTGCCGACGGACAGGATGCGGGGACGCTCCGGGTCACGCGGCACGGCCGGGCCGTCGGGGCTGAACCGGTCGCTGTTCACGCCGGCCGGGACGATCGACAGGCGCGCCCTCGGCACACCGATGCGGACCAGCCCGCGTACCTCGTCCTGGGTCTGTGCGACCACCCGGTCCACCGCCCGGCCGAGCGCGCGCTCGTAGCCGGACCGGGACGGACCCGGCGTGCCCGCGCCGGACTCGGCGGCGCCCAGCTCATGGAAGGACTGCACCACCGGGATGCCGACCTGGCGGGCCGCGGTCACCGCGGCCAGGCCACTGGTCCAGAAGTGGGCGTGCGCGACGTCCGGCACCCAATCGGTCTCGCGCCACTGCTCGCTGAGCACCCGTGCGAACTCGCCCATGTGCGGCAGCAGCAGATCGTCCGGGACCGGCTGGGCCGGGCCGGCCGCGACGTGCACCACCCGCACGCCGCTCGGGGTGAGCACCACCTCGGCGGCGTCCGGGTCCTCCCGCCGGGTGTAAACGCGTACGTCGTGGCCGAGCTCCGCCAGCGCCTCGGAGAGCTCGGCGACGTGGGCGTGCTGGTCGCCCGCGCCGAGCGGGCTGGCGTGCTCGGAGATCATCGCAATTCGCACGGGGTCTCCTCCAGCCGGAATCGAGTACGCGGTGCCAGTTGCCCGAGTCCCCCATACGTAAACATGGCTGGATCGTTACGAGCGTCGCAAGCAGGGTATTCGGGGTGCCGTGGCGATAGTTGCGCGTACGGTTCAGGCCCCACCCGATCGTGTGTTCGCCGTCCTCGCCGACGGCTGGACCTACAGCGACTGGGTGGTCGGCACGGTGCACATCAGAAACGTGGACGAGTCCTGGCCCAGCCCGGGCTCGAAACTGCACCACAAGGCCGGCCCGTGGCCGCTCTCCCTGCACGACGCCTCCACGGTGCTCACCTGCACGCCCAACCGGCGGCTGCGGCTGAACGCCGGGCTGTGGCCGCTGGGCGAGGCGGTGGTCGACATCCGGCTGGAGCCGGTCGGCGACCACGCCACCAGGGTGGTCATCGAGGAGGACTTCGAAGCGGGTCCGCTGCGCTGGGTCCAGAACAAGGTCAACGATCTGATCCTGCACCGGCGCAATGTCGAGACGCTACGGCGGCTCGCCGACATCGCCGAGCGGGACCGGACTCAGCGGGGCGCGGACAGGCGGTGAAAGAGGTCGGCGTACTTGTCGAGGATCGGGTCGATGTCGGTCACCGCGTTGACGGCGATGCTGTCGAAATACTGCCGGTAGATCCGGATGTCGGCGCGTGACCGGGAGGTCGTCGAGGCGCTGACCAGGTCGATCATCAGCCACTCGTCGTCGAGCAACTCGAAGCCGACCAGCGGGGCCTCGCCGAGAACGGCGTCGGCGGGGATGATGCCGAGCCAGACGTTGGGCTGGGCGGCGATGGCGCGGATCCGTTTGATCTGGGCGAGCTGGTCCTCGGGAGTGCTGAGGCGGTTGCTGAGCGCGGACTCCATCAGCAGGAAGAAGAACCTCTTGTCGGGGGCGGCGAGGATCTGCTGACGGTCGAGGCGCCTGGCCACGGCGTTCATGAGAGCGGCGGGCACCCGGTCGCCGTGGACCGCGGTCATCAGCCGCTGAATGGTCCCGATCACGGCCTCGGCGTAACCGCTGTTCTGCAGCAGCCCCGGAACAACGGTCGGCTGAAATACCCGGATCTCCCGCGCTTCGCGCTCGAGCCTGCCTACTTCGATCTGTTTCTTCGCCAGGGTGGAACTCGTGAGGGACGGCTCCGGAGGCCGTTCCGCCGCTCCGCGGACGGCGACAGCGAGCTTCACCAGTTCGTCAGCCTCAGCCGGCGACATCTGCAGCGCGTCGGCAATCCGGCGCACGTCCTCGGGAGTGACGGAACTGCGGCCTGTTTCGATTCGGGAGATCTTCGCCTGACTCATCGAAACCCGCTCAGCGAGAGCCTGTGCGGTGAGGCGCAGTTCCTCCCGGCGCTCTCTGATCCGTCCGCCGACCTCACTCGAACTCGGTCGAGGGGTGCCGGACTCCCCGTTGTCGGACATCAGTCCGGCCCCCTCCTTCGCGGTCACCCCCGCGCGGTCGCACCCAGGGCTTGGGCGAGCAGTTCCGCGGGAATTTCGACGAGTTGTTCACCCTCCGGAAGAGTGACGCCGGCGGCCGACGCCGCTTCACTCGATACCGTGTAGCCCTGCACGAGAATGGTGCCGCGGTTGGTGGCAAAAACCGTCGGACACGTGCCTGTTACGCACGAAGCCGCCAGAACCTCGACGGATAGGGCGGTGTCCGCCTTTTCGGAAATTTCGCTTTTGGTCACGGCCGTATAGCTTAGCGCCGCGATGGGGTGCAATCCAGGTGCTATCTGGCTGAAAACCTTATGGCCAATTGCCAGTTGGCTGCAAGCGGAGATCGCCATGGGACTTTCAGAAGCTGAACGCTGCATTGCAAGTGCGCTCCGCCGACTTGCATATTCGAAGCAAGCGCCGCGTCGCAACGGATGACAGAGCCGTCACCGCTTCTCCCTGCACCACCACCGTGGTCTCGGACGGGGGTCCGACATGTTATCGAGCCAACCAAGCTTGATCTATCTCATCGCCGCAGCCGCCTGCCTGCTCCTCTCGCTCCGCCTGATCAGAACCGTTCTCGTCCCGATGGGCGCGCTCCTGCGCGCCGCCGCGGCCGCGACGGTGGCCGCGCTCGCGATCGTCGCCGCGCTGCTGCTGGTGGTCGCTGCCCTCGCCGGCGCGCTGCTATGAGCGCCGCCGACGTGCTCGACCTGACCGTCTTCGCCGTCGTCGCCGTCCTGGTGCTGCTCCTGCTCATCGTGGAGATCAGCGCGGCCACCCTGCCGGTCCTGATCGTGATCACGATGGTGCCGCGCGAGGAGCGCCGCGAGCTCGCCGAGCTGATCGCGTCGATCGACAGCTCCCGCCGCCTGCGGTTGTGGCCGGCTCTGCGCGCCGCGACCGTCCGGCGACGGCAGCTGCTCAGGCGTAGATCATCCGGTGTGCACCGTTGATCGCCGCCCGGTAGAGCTTCCCGGTCAGCGCCCGGTCCCGGGCGAGCGCCGCCCGTGCCGCGTTCGCCCCCGGCGCCCCGTGCACACCTCCGCCCGGATGCGCCGACGCACTGCCCAGGAAGAGCCGGTCCACCGGGGTGTCCGGCCGGCCCAGGCCCGGGATCGGGCGCAGGAAGAGCTGCTGGAAGGCGGCCGACGTACCGCCGCCGAGCGCGCCGCCGACCAGTGACGGGTTCGTCTGCTCCATGTCCGCCGGCGAGTAGACGTGCCGGCCGGCCACCTGGCCCAGGAATCCGGGCGCGTACTCCTCGACCACGCTCTCGATGCGCCCGACGTGCTCGTCGATCTCGCCGGCCGACCAGGACGCCCGGTGCGGCAGGTGCGTGTACGCCCACACCGACTCGGTGCCGGCCGGCGAATGCGTCTCGTCCGCCGTGGTCATCTGCCCGAGCAGCAGGAACGGGTTCCGGGGAATGGTGTCGGTGGCCAGGTCGGCGGCGAACCGGGTGAGGCCGTTGAGGTCCGCGCCGAGGTGCACGGTGCCGGAGCCGGCCGCGGCCGGGTTCTTCCACGGCACCCGGGTGCGCAGCGCCCAGTCCACCTTCACGGTCGCGCCGTCCCACCGGAAATGGGCCAGGTCCTCGGCGAACCGGGACGGCAGCCAGCGGTCACCGACCAGGTCGAGGAAGAGCGCCGGGGCCGGCACGTCGGCGATCACCGCACGCCGGGCCCGCCAGTCCCGGCCGTCCACGGTGCGCGCGCCCATCGCCTTGCCGCGCGCCACCAGAACCCGGCTGACCGGCGCGTCGTAGACAATCTCGCCGCCGCGTTCGGTCAACCGGCGGACCAGGGCGGTGGTGATCTCCTGGGCGCCGCCGACCGGGACCGGCCAGCCGTGCTCCTGCCCCAGCATGATCAGCAGCCAGCCGAACACGCCGCCGCCGGCCTCCTCGGGCGAGAGGTCGGTGTGCATGGCGCAGCCGGCCAGTGCCACCTTGCCGCCCTCGCCGCGGAACAGTTCCGAGCCGAGTTCGCGGGCGGAGAGCACCAGGCGCCGGGCCAACCGCAGTGAGCCGCCCACCCGGAGCCGGCCCGCCAGCCCCAGCCCCGCACGGACCGGCGGGAACGGGGTGAACAGCGTGTCCAGCATCGGGGTGGAGACGTCGCGCCAGTCGTCGTACGCATGCCGCCACCGCTCCCCGTCGCCCGGAGCGAACCGCTCCATCGACTCCATGGTCCTGGCCAGGTCGCGGTTGATCGTGGCGGCGCGGCCGTCCGGCAGCAGGTGGGTGAGCACGTCCGGGGCGTGTGTCCAGCGCAGGCCCTGCTCGCCGAGGCGCAGCGACCGCATCACCGGCGACGCGTACCCCAGCGGATAGAACGAGCTGAACAGGTCGGACAGGTAACCGGGGGCGGTCACGTAACCGGAGCGGACCGCGCCGCCCGGGTCCGCGGTGGCCTCCAGGACGCGCACCGACCACCCCGCGTCGGCCAGCAGGTTCGCTGCCACCAGCCCGTTGTGCCCGGCTCCGATCACGATCGCATCCACAGTCTCCACTACCGCACGCTACCCAGCGGATGCTCCGGAAAACACCGTTTAGTCCGGCGGTCGCCGGGCACTCGAACAATCATGGAACGGGGAAGCACGAAGCACGGCGTCATCCTCGACGAGCAGATGAAGAGCGAGACCCGCGGCAACGTCCGCGGAACCGCTGGAGGACGCGCCGAGGAATGGAAGACGCCCGAGCCCGCCGGCGAGGACCAGCCGGAGGTGACCGTGGTGCCGGAAGGCGGCTACGGCCGCGGAGTACCCGACGGGGTCGGCAGCGCCCACGGTGAGGCGTTCAGCAGATTCGGCACCTATCTCGGCCTGTCCGCGTTCCCGGGTGACCGGGCCGCGCTGGAGGGGTCGGCACGGACCTTGGAAGCCCCGGACGAAGTGATGCGACGTTTGGCCCGCCTCCCTGAGGGGACGGTTTACCAGAACGTCGCGCAAGTCTGGGAAGCCAGCAAGTGAAGGGAGAACCACGTGAGTACGGTTACCGAGTTCGTTGATGTCAACGTCCCGGTACGGACCGCTTACAACCAGTGGACCCAGTTCGAGGAGTTCCCTCGGTTCATGGAGGGTGTCCAGGAGATCAAGCAGATCGACGACACCCACACGCACTGGAAGACGGAGATCGCCGGCGTCAAGCGCGAGTTCGACGCGGAGATCACCGAACAGCTCCCGGACGAGCGGGTGGCCTGGCACGCGACCGGCGGCGAGAAGCAGGCCGGCGTGGTCACCTTCCACCGGCTCGACGACGACCACACGCGGGTGACCGTCCAGATGGACTTCGACCCGCAGGGCCTCGTCGAGACCGCCGGTGACAAGCTCGGCGTCGTGGACCGCCGGGTGAAGGGCGACCTGCACCGGTTCAAGGAGTTCATCGAGAGCCGCGGTGGCATCGAGACCGGCGCCTGGCGCGGCCAGGTGGACCGGCCCGGTATCTGATCATCCATGACGAGACGGCCGCCTTCGGGCGGCCGTTTCGCTTTCCCGCCCCCGGGTACCCGATCAACCATGACTGATCGTGAGAACGACGGCGTCTGGCGCGACGAGGAAAAGCTGCCGCTCGACGAGCTGAACAAGGCGATGGCCACCTGGGACACCGACGGCCAGAACGACCCGAGCGACAACGACACCGGCCAGGAGCCGGCCGAGGCCGATCCGCGGCCGAGCACGACAGGCCGAAGCGGTCCGCATTAAAACCATTTTTTGTACGGTCGTGCGAGGTTCCGTGGCATCGACGGCCCGCCGGGTGCCAGTCACTCTGGTCACCCGGCCGCCGGGCTCACCCTTGCGGTTGCGCTCCCGGCCCGCTCCTCCCATGGCGCCGACGCGCCCCTGGCCGCGCTGTCGGCCTGCTCAGCCGGCGGAGTCGGCCCGGCGCAGGATGAGCTGGCCGACGCCGCCCTCGGAGCGGATCTGGTAGCGGTTCGCGGCGTGGGCGTAGCCCCGTTCGCGCAGGACCGTGCCGGCCGCGGTGCCGTTGTTCGCCGCCCACGGCGTCTTCACCGACCCGGCCCCCTCGGTGAAACGGATCTTGAACGGGGCGGTGGTGTCCGCCGTCAGCACGGCGGTTCCGGTCCCACCGGTGAAGGTCACCGGCACCGTGCCGGCCGGATCCGGCAGCCACACCTCGGCCAGGCCGGACGCGCCGAGGTCGATCCGGTTCACCCGGCCGTTGCGCAGGTTCAGCTGTTGCTCGCCCGCGCCGGCCGGCAACCGGATGTCCCAGCGGACGTGCCGGTTCAGCACGATCCGCACCTCGTCCGGGCCGTCGGCGCCGGTCCCCCGCAGCCGGACCAGGATCCGTCCGCCGCGGCGGTTCACCACCGGCGCCACACCGGAATCGGGGCCGGTGCTGATCCGGTACAGCTGGCCGGGGAGGGAGGCGAGCTGTACCCGTACGCGACTGGCTGCGTCACCCAGAGTGAGCCACGCCCCGGTCCGGCCCTGCAGCGGACCGGCCAGGACGCGGTCCGGCGCCGGCGGCGCCGGCTGCGGCGGCCGCGACTCGGACGCCGAGCAGGCGGCCGTCGCGACCACCGCGACCAGCACGGACAGGCTTGTGGCAAGAGCGCTTGAGCGACAGCGACGCAAGGCGGTGGGCACCATCGGACAACGGAGAATCGGCCGAACGGGTGACGGCGATCCGTCCTGATCGAGCCAGACTGTCCGAGTGCGATCTGCCGGTTTTCTGTCCGAACGTCAGCGCCGCTTCGCGTGGCTGGGTTTTCTCCTCGCCGCCTTCCAGGCTCCCCTGGCAGCGAAGCTGGTCGATGACGCGTCCTGGTTCTTCGCCATCGTGGTGTCTCTCGTCGTCGCCACCGTGATCATCGCGGACGACGCCCAGCGCCGCCGGCCCACACCCGCCGACTACCCGGAGTAACCCGGCAGCGCCTCATGCCCCGGCCGCCCATGGGTGCGCCGGCGCTCTTTCAACTCCGCCTCGTAGAGGTGGCGTCGCCCCTGCGCCAGCTGGTTGCGCGCGTCCCGCTCCACGTCGCGGAACTCGGCGTAGTACCCGTCGTCGTACGCCTCGACGATCTGGAACGTCCAGTGCCCGGGGATGACGTTGCGCCCGATCAGCTCACGCTGAATCCGGTCCGCCATCTCGGTGTGCCCGGCTTGCATGAACAGCGAGACCGCCTCGTCGAGCATGAAGTCGGCCGTGCCGGTGAGCTGATGCATGGCGTAGAGGTGCCCCCGCACCCGCTCCACCGTCTCCAGCGCCTCACTCAGCTTCCCCAGCGCCTGGACGGTCACGTCATCGAGTCCTTCGGGCCGCCGATGCTCCGCATCCGGCCCCTCCACCAGCTGACGCTCCGCACCCTGCCCGTCCACCTGGTCCTCCGCACCCCGCCCGTCCCGCGGCTGCTCCGCATCCGGCCCGTCTCCGTGCTGGCGTTCCGCACCCAGCTCGGCGGCTCGCTGTTGCTCCGCATCCGGCCGGGTGAGCCGGTGGCGTTCCCCTCCCAGCCCGCTGACCGGCTGACGCTCCGCGTCCGGGCCGCTGGCCCACTTCTCAGCCTTCGCCATCCCTGTCCCCTTCCCGCGCGTTCCCCCGCGGCCGCCTCACCGCGCTGCCCGCGTCGCTCTCACCACGCTGACAGCCGACCATGCCGGGCCGCTGCTCTCCAGCGCTGCCTCAATACCTCCGAATCACCACCCCGAACCTCCTCGTTGCCTCCCGGCACCCCCAACGGGCCGGAGCGATCCAGCGATCGCGAGCGAGTTCCGGCCGGGACGTGGATCTCGGGCGTTGACGCAGACCGGGTGGGTTCAACCGAGCTGCAACGGTACGAAGAACCGTTGGCTACCCGAAGCTCCATAACGTTTCTTCTCATGAATGGCCTGTTCAGCAACGCCGCCGCCCGCGCTGCTCACCGCTCCGCCCACGCCTCGCTCGCCGACCTGACCGCCGCTGTCGGCGTCAGCGGCCTCGCCGCCGCGCAGGAGAACCCCGGCCTGATGTCCGTGATCGACCAGCACGCCGCCGGCGTGCGGGACAGCCTCTCCGCCGACGAGCGCCCGCTGACCGCGATCCTGCTCGCCGCGTACGCGGAGGGCGTCCGCGACGCCGCCTTCCAGCACGGCTGGACCGCCCCCGAGGGCACGATCGACTGGACCGAGAACGACTGGGTCCTGCGCCGCCTGCTCGCGGTCTGCGTGCTGGCCCGCACGCTGCCGACCTCCCGCTGACCCGAACCCCACCCACCCGGCACCCACCGGCCGGAACCCGCTCCCGCCCCTCAGCCGTCCACCAGCCACCCAGTAACTGACCAGCCCACGTAGTAACTGACCAGCCACAGGGCCGGCACCGGACACCCGGTGCCGGCCCTCAGTCATTCCCGAGCAACCCGACAGACCCGGATTCACCACCAGGGTCCCGTCCGGCAGCGGCACCGGCGGCCAGGGTCGCTGTCGCCGTTGCCTCGGCCGTCGCCGAGCCGAGGGCCAGAACGACCGCCGGAGCCGATGACTACGTTCGGCGCCGGTCGCTGCCGGGTCCGGGATCGGTGGGTGGCTCGTCGTCAGGAACGCCCTGCTCGTCGTGGGCCTTCTCTGCGCCGGGCAGGGGAACCACCTGCGTGCGGTCGGCCTCGTCGGCGGGTTCGATCACTACCGAACGGTCGGGTCCGGGGATGCGGATCAGGCTCGATTCCCGCACATCCGACCCCGAAGTGATCACCGTCGTGTCGGCGGTGTCGTCGTCACCGCTCCGGAAGATCACCGTGTCAGTCGTCTCCTCGCCGGCCGCAGACGTGTCGGCAGCGTCGCCGCCGCGCCGGAAGATCACTGTGTCGGTGGTGTTCTCAGGAGACTCCGCCGCGCCGCGACCCTGTGCCCCAGCGACGTCCTTGCTTTGCGACGCCGAGCCATCACCGCCGCGCCCCGAAAGACCTGCCGCGCTTCCAGCAGCTGCGCCGTCGTCGGCAGCTGCGCCGTCGTCGCTTCGCCTGGATGCAGCAGAGCTTGGGACGGAAGCCGCGTCTCCGCCGGCCTGCCCGGAAGCGCTCGCGGGAACACCGTCGTCGTCCCGCTGCCGGGATGCCGCGGAGTCAGCGGCCGACTCTGCTGCCTGCGGAGAGGTTGCCGACGGCGACGCTGCCGCGCCGGCGGCAGGCTTCGCCGACTGCCCAGACGCCGCCGAGTCACCTACCTGCCCAGACGCTGCCGCGCCGGCGGCAGACTTCGCCGACTGCCCAGACGCCGCCGAGTCACCTACCTGCCCAGACGCTGCCGCGCCGGCGGCAGGCTTCGCCGACTGCCCGGGCGCCGCCGAGTCGCTTGGCGGCTCGGAGGCTGCCGCGTCGGCTGTTGGCTCCGGTCCCTGCTCAGATGTCGCAGAGTCACTTGCCGGACCGGACGCTGCGGGCTCGGGCGCTGCCGCGGACACTGCGGGCTCGGGCGCTGCCGCGGACACTGCGGGCTCGGGCGCTGCCGCGGACGCTGCGGGCTCGGGCGCTGCCGGCTGCCGGGAGGCTGTGGGCCCGGTAACGGCTGAGCCGGGCGCGGCGGAGGCGGGCGCGGCGGGGGCGGATTCGGGCGTCGAGGCCCGCGCGGATGTGGCGGCTTGCGTCACGTCCTCGGTGGGGGACGACGTGTCCACGGTGTCGTCGCCTCGGCGGAAGATGACCGTGTCCGTCGCGTTCTCCGGGGAGGTGGACGGCTCGCCGGGCGGGCGGAAGACGACCGTGTCGGACGCCGTCGTGTCGACGGTGTCGTCGTCGCCTCGGCGGATGACTGTGGTGATCTCGTCTTCCGGGTCGCTGGTGAAGCCGGGGACCGGGGCCACCCGCTCGCCGGGCGGTGCGGAGATCACCTGGGTGACGTCGGCGTCGCGCTCCTGAGCACGACGGTCCTCGGCGGCCTGGCGTGCGGCACGGGCCCATTTCTCGGCGTCGGAACGGCGTTCCTCCTCGGCACGACGCTCCTGCGCCAGGCGGGCTTCCTCGGCCAGGCGGGCTTCCTCCAGCTTGCGGGCCTCCTCGGCGGCTCGCGCCTCCTCGGCGCGGCGGGCCTGCTCCGCGAGGCGAGCTTCCTCGGCGAGGCGGGCCTCCTCCGCCAGGCGCGCCTCTTCGGCGAGCCGCGCTTCCTCGGCCAGGCGCGCCTCCTCGGCCAGGCGCGCCTCTTCGGCCTTGCGGGCCTCCTCCTCGGCGGCCTGCCGGGCCCGCTCCTCCGCGTAGGCGCGGGCCTGGCGGCGGATCGCGGCGGACTCGGTGGCGGCCCGGTCGAGCCAACCCTCCCAGCGTTGCTGCATGGGGCGGATCAGACCGCCGCCGACACCGACGATGATCACGCCGGCGACGGTGGCGAGGATCGCGATGAGCAGCGGGCGGGTGACCGAGGTGGCGATGCCGATCTGGTCCAGGCCGGCGATCACACCGAGCGTGACGATGATGGCGGCGACCGCTTTGGCGAGGACCCGCGCGTAACCGAGGTCGCCGAGGGCGGCGACGATCAGATCGTGGGCGGCGCCGGCGACCGCGGCGGCGACCACCACGACGACGATGCCGACGAACACCTGCGGCAGCCAGGAGATCAGGGCGTTGAGGAGGTCGCTCACCGGGTTGGGACCCCAGAGACCGAAAGCGATCTGCAGGGCGATCAGCAGCACGACGAAGAACGCCAGCCGGGCGCAGACGTCGCTGGCGCTCGGCGCGTTGCCCCGGAACAGCCGCCCGGCCGGGCCGCGCTCGACCGCCCGGTCGAAGCCGACGCGGCGCAGCGCCTTGCCGGTGACCGTGCGGGCCAGCCGGGCCAGCAGATACCCGACGATCAGGATGGCGAGGAACGCCAGCGCATATGGCAGGAACAGCACCACTGATCGCCACAGGTCACTCAGCCCGCGACTCAGCCCGTCCTGGCTCATCCGCCCTCCTTCGCTCGGCGCTCGGCCACCTCAACGAACGATAGGACTCCGGAGTACCACGCGCCTGCGACAATCTCACCGGCCCCGACAGCCCCAGCGGGGATCAGCGGCGGCGCGGCCGTTGACGGTGCAGCCCGTCGGCCACTCAGCGGGTGTGCCGTCGACGCCGAGAGCGATCGCCACAAGATCGCCTCTGACCTGGCACTTCGCGTCACCCTGAGCGTGAAAAACGCTCGCCAACCAGTCAATAACCGGACGGACGGCCGGTGGGGCATCGTACAAACGGACCACTCGGGATAGGCTTTCCGCATGGTCGGCTCGGGAGGGATGGGCTCCGGTGGGCTCAGCTCGGGTGGGCTGCGCCCGTCAGCGATCTCGGCATTGCCCGTGCAGGGGGTCGGGGCGGAGCACACCGGCAAGGGCTGTGCGGCGCTGGTGCACGCCCTCGACTGGTCCCGCACTCCCCTGGGCCCGATGGTCGGCTGGGACCCGGCGGTCCGGGCGGCCGTCGAGCTGATGCTGGCCTCCCCGGTGCCGATGATGCTCACCTGCGGCGACGAGTTCGTGGTGCTCTACAACGACGCCTATGCCGAGGTGCTGCACGCCCTGCATCCGACGGCGATGGGCCGCCCGGCCGAGGAGGCTTTCGGCCAGGCGTGGCGCCAGCCCGGCATGGGTGACGTGGTCGCGCAGGTCTATCGCAGCGGCCGCGCGGTCCTCGAGCCGGAGAGCCAGGTGCCGGTCACGCCGGGCGGCACCGAGCCCGCCTTCTACACGCAGGGTTATTCGGCGATCCGCGACTCGCGCGGCGCCATCGCGGGGGTCCTGACCGTGGCCGCCGAGACCACCCAGGTGATCCACCGCCTGCAGAGCCTCGGCGAGTTGACCGCTCGTCTGGCGGGCGCCCTCACCATCGATGACGTCACCCGGGTCGTCCTGACGTACGCGATGGCCTCTTTCGACCTGGACCACTGCGTGCTGGCGGTGGATGACGGCGGTGCGTACCGCTATGTTCGCCGCATTCGCGGCGAGATGCTGGACGAGGCGGACGAGCGTCTCCCACCGGTGTGGCGCCGGATCGGCGCCGATCCGGCGGCGCCGCTGGTGGCGGCGGCGGAGAGCGGGCGGGCGAGTTTCGTCGCCGACGGCGAGCCGCTGCGGGCGGTGGCGACCGACCGGCACGAGCGGCGGATCCGTTCGCTGGCCGTGCTGCCGCTGCGCACGCCGTCCCTGCGCGGCGCGCTGACCATGGGTTTTCGGCACGCGCACGCCTGGCTGCCCGCGGAGCGGGCGCTGCTGAAAGCCGCGGCCGAGCTGGTGGCCCAGGCCGCGGAGCGGGCGCGGCGTTTCGAGGCCCAGCACGGTACGGCGCAGCTGCTGCAACGGAGCATGCTGCCGGAGCACCTCCCCGAGCTCGACACCTTCCGGATCGCCGCCCGTTACGACGTCGGCGTGGACGGCAACGCGGCCGGTGGCGACTTCTACGACGCCTTCCACCTGCTCGACGGCCGGCTCGCCATGGTGCTCGGCGATGTGGCCGGGCACGACGTGCGCGCGGCGGCGGTGATGGGGCAGGTGCGGGCCGCGCTGCGGGCGCTGGCGCTGACCGATCCGGCGCCGCCGAGCGTGCTGGCCGGCCTGGACCGGCTGGTCGGTTCGCTGGGCGCCGAGTCGCGCAACGAGGAGATCTTCGTGACCGTGGTGTACGGCGTGCTCGACCCCGCCGACGGCACGATCACCCTGGCCAGCGCCGGTCACCCGCCCCCGGTGCTGCGCCGCGCCGGGCAGGGCGGCGAGCACGCCACCGCCGAGCTGGTGAAGGTGCCGCCGGGCGCTCCGCTGGGGCTGGGTGGCCGCTGGCAGACCGGTTCGCTGGTGCTGGAGCCGGGCGACACGATCCTGATGTTCAGCGACGGCGTGGTGGAGCGCCGCGGCCGGCCGCTCAACGACGGCCTGGACGCGCTGGTCGCCGCCGCCGCGGCGTCGCCGAGCGGGGATCCGCGCAACCTGTGTTCGCTGGCCACCGCCGCGGTCGAGGGCACCACCGACGACGACGTGGCGGTGCTCGCGGTGGAGCACGCGCTCGCGATGAGCCGGTCCGCGACGATCAAGGTGCCGGCCGAGCCGACCGGGCCGAGCCGGGTGCGGCAGTGGATGACGACCCGGCTGCGGGAGTGGTCGGTGCCGGAGCCGGTGATCGGCGCGGCGATCCTGTGCACCAGCGAGCTGACGACGAACGCGCTGCTGCACGCGGGCACCCCGGCCCAGGTGCACATCGACCTGAACGCGGAGCGCCTGCTCGTGTCGGTGGCCGACACCGGCACCCGGGGCAGCGTGATCCGGGCGCAGACCGACACGCTCGCCAGCCGGGGTCGCGGGCTGGGACTGATCGAGGAGCTGAGCGACTCGTGGGGCACCGACCCGACGGTTCGTGGATCAACGGTCTGGTTCGAGATGTTGCTGGCGGGTAATGCCAGGGCATGAGGCCCGGAGTTCTGTTCGACGTCGACGGCACCCTGATCGACACCACCTATCTGCACGCCGTCTCCTGGTGGGAGGCGCTGCGGCAGCACGACCGTGACGTGCCGATGTCGGAGATCCACCGCGGCATCGGGATGGGCTCCGACAAGCTGCTCGACCATCTGCTCGGCACGGACCGGGACCGCAGCGCGGACGAGGAGATGACCACCGCGCACGACGTGCTCTACGGCGCCTGGTGGGAGCGGTTGCGGCCGCTGCCGGGCGCGGCCGATCTGCTCCGCGCGGTTTCTCAGAGGAATCTGGCTGCGGTGCTCGCCTCGTCGGCTCGTGCGGCCGAGCTTCAGCAGCTGCGCCGGGTGCTCGGCGCGGACGACGTGATCGCGGCCGCCACCTCGTCGGCGGACGCCGAGGAGAGCAAGCCCGCCCCGGACATCCTGCAGGCGGCGCTGGACCAGTCGGACGTCGACCCGAAGCGGGCGGTGTACGTCGGCGACTCGGTCTGGGACGTGCAAGCTTCCGGCAAGCTCGGCATTCCCTGCATCGGTGTGACCTGCGGTGGCACCAGCGCCGCGGAACTGCGCGAGGCGGGCGCGATCGCGACGTACGCGAACCCGGCCGACCTCCTGCGCGACCTGGAGTCCAGCGCCATCGCCCAGCTCGGCTGACATGCAGCTTTCCGATGTGGTGTTCGCCCTGATCGGGGTGGGCGCCCTGCTCGCAGGCATCCTGCCGCGCCTGGTGGAGCGGCGCCCGCTGTCCATGCCGATCGCCTTCCTGGCGCTGGGCCTGCTGGTTTTCGGGCTGCCGCTGGGCCTGCCCGAAGCCGATCCGCTGCGGCACGCCAAGCTCACCGAGCACCTCACCGAGGTCGGCGTGATCGTCGCGCTGATGGGTGCCGGGCTGAAGATCGACCGCCCGTTCGGCCGGCGGCGCTGGGCGTCGACGGGCCGCCTCCTGATCATCGCGATGCCGGTGACGATCGCCGCGATGGCGCTGCTCGGCTGGTGGTGGGTGGGCCTGGTGCCGGCCTCCGCGATGCTGCTCGGCGCCGCGATGGCACCGACCGACCCGGTGCTCGCCTCGGACGTGCAGGTGGGTGAGCCGACCGACGAGGAGGACTCGGAGGACGAGGTCCGGTTCGCTCTCACCTCGGAGGCCGGCCTCAACGACGGCTTGGCCTTCCCGTTCGTCTACGCCGCGATCGCCATGGCGATGGGCGGCTCGTGGTTCGGCGAGTGGGTGCTGCAGGACGTCCTCTACAAGGGAGTCGTCGGGCTGGTCGGCGGCATTCTGATCGGACGGCTGCTCGGCAAGCTCTTCTTCCGGGCGAAGCGGGACGAGCTGCGCCTGGCCCGGCACTCCGAGGGCTTCCTCGCGCTGGCCGCCACGTTCCTGGCGTACGGGCTGGTCGAGGTGGTCGGCGGCTACGGTTTCCTGGCCGTGTTCGTGGCGGCGCGGGCGATCCGGGCGGCCGAGCGGTCCCACGAGTACCACCAGGTGCTGCACAACTTCGCGGAGCAGACGGAGCGGCTGTTGACCGTACTGTTGCTGCTCCTGCTCGGTGGCGCCGTCGTCGGCGGCCTGCTGGCGCCGCTCACCTGGCAGGCCGCCGTGGCCGGCCTTCTCCTGATCTTCCTGGTCCGGCCGCTGGCCGCGTTCGCGGCGTTGCGCGGCGCGCCCGGCACCACCGCGGAACACTGGGTGATCGCGGCGTTCGGGATCCGTGGCATCGGCTCGTTTTATTACCTTGCGTATGCAATGACGCACGCCGATTTTCCGTCCGCGGATCTCATCTGGGCGACCGCCGGATTCGTGGTCGTCGTCTCGGTCGTCCTGCACGGAATCGCCGCAACACCCGTGATGCGTCACCTGGATCACTCAACCGCTCACGCTAAGTGATACTTTTCTGCTCTAAACCGGACAATGAACCGTGCGGTGGTGACGAAGCGTTATCAGTGCCGTAGAGTGCTCAACCAACTGGGGATGTCCACAACGGAGCGGCTCATGCGGATCAGAGGCTATGCACCCTTGACACCATGCTGGGTGGAACTGGCGAGTGCGGACCCCGCACGCGCGGCAGAGTTCTACGGAGAGTTGTTCGGCTGGGAGTCGGCGGGTGATCGGTTCAAGCTCGGGGGGCGTGCCGTCGCCGGCCTCACCCGCAGCCGGCTCGACCGGCCGGACGGCTGGCTCACCCATCTCAGCACCCCCGACCTGGAGGAGACCCTTGAGCAGGTCGCCCTCTCCGGCGGGCACTGCCTGAGCCATCCGGCCGAGGCACACGGCGGGCGCCGCGCGATCGTGGCCGACCCGTCCGGCGCGATCATCGGTCTCTGGCAGGGCTACGACTTCGCCGGCGCGCAGGCCGGCGGCGAGCCGGGCACGATGTCGTGGCCGGAGCTGATCACCGACGACCCGCACGCGGCGGCCCGCTTCTACGGCTCCGCGTTCGGCTGGCTGCTGCGGCACGAGTTCGGCACCGGCGAGTGGCTCAACCAGGCACACGACGCGATCGCCGGGCTGGCCGCCGGTTACCGCGGGGCCTGGTGGCGGGCCGCCTTCCAGGTGGACGACATCGAGCAGGCGGCCGTCCACTGCGAGCGGCTGGGCGGCACCGTCGTCAGCCAGCCGGCCGAGGCCGGGCTGACCGCGTTCGCCGAGCTGGCCGACCCGTACGGGGCGCGCTTCACGGTGGCGGCGCCGGTGCACCACCCGGTCGAGCTGACGGTTTCCCTGGGCAATCTGCCCGCATGGGAATGACCTTCGGCGGGTAATGGCACAGGCGTTCGAGTTCACGACCGGAAGGACGGCGTCATGGCCGACCAGACGAGCGCCGATAGCGGCAACAAGATCAAGGACCCCGCCGACTGGACCACGGGCGAGGAACCGGCGACTGGTGCGCAGGAGTCGTATCTGCACACCCTCGCCACCGAGGCGCACGAGGAGGTCCCGGAGGACCTCACCAAGGCGGACGCCTCCCGCATGATCGACGAGTTGCAGGAGAAGACCGGCCGGGGACGCTGAGCCCCGGCCCGCAGGACCGGCCCGGTCGGGCCGGTCCTTCTCTTTGCCCTCAACGTCAACCTGAGTTGACAGACGACGCCTGTCAACGTACGTTGACAGCATGACTGAAGCGACCGATCTGGCCGCGGCCGCGAGCAGCGCGGACCCCCGTGTCGGCCTGCGCGCCGTCGTGGCCCTGCGCCGCCTCCTGGAGGGCCTGGAGCACCTTCAGGTCGCCAACGCGCGCGCCAAGGGCTGGTCCTGGCAGGAGATCGCGGACGCACTCGAGGTGACCCGCCAGGGCGTGCACAAGAAACACGCGAAGCTGATGCCGATGCCGGATCCACGGGAGGACTGAGATGTTCGAGCGATTCACCAAGGACGCCCGCACGATCGTGGTCAGCGCGCAGAATCAGGCCCGCGAGCTGGGCCACGAGATCATCGGCACCGAGCACACCCTGCTCTCGCTGCTCGCCTCCGAGAACGGCTCGACCCGTGACGCGCTGCGCGACGCGGGCGTCGACCAGGCCTACGTCCGGGAGGCGATCATCCGGCACGTCGGGGACCGCAGCGAGGCGGCCGCCATCGCCGACCGCGACGCGGAGGACGCCGCGGCACTCAAAGCGATCGGCATCGACCTCGACGCGGTGCGCGCCGCCATCGAGGAGAACTTCGGGGCCGGCGCATTGCGGCTGCCCCGGCCCGCGCCGAAGAAGAAGGGGATCTTCGGCCGGTTCTCCGCCGGGACCAGCCACATCCCGTTCTCGCCGCGCAACAAGAAGGTGCTGGAGCTCTCGCTGCGTGAGGCCATCCGGCTCAAGCACAACTTCATCGCACCGGAGCACATCATGCTGGGCATCCTGCGCGAGGGCCAGGGCCTGGCGGCCCAGATCCTCGCCGAGCGCGAGGTCGATTTCGCTGCGGTGCGCGAGCAGCTGACCCGCTCACTCAACAGCCACGCGATCTGAACCCTCATCGGTACGACCGAGCGGCCGCCCCGTCCCGCGGCCGCTCCGCCTCGCCCCGGCGTAGAGCGGCTCACCCTCCGGCGACGCGCGCGGGTCGACGGCACCGGCACCGCGCTCGCGCAACCAGTCCAGCAGGGCGGTCATGCAGGCACGGGGGTAGCCCCGGCACCGCATGTCGACGTCGGTGGCCACGCTGAAGACGTACCCGACGAGGCCACCCGGGTTGCCGGGGTTGCCGAGGCGTTCCTCCAGAATCCCGAGCGCGCAGGCAGCGAGGCCGGCACCGTCGGGGCGGTCGGCGACGAAGGCCGCGAGTGCGGGTTCCGCCGATCTTCTTCAGATTTGAAGTTTCAGATTTGAAGGAGTATCGTTCGCGGCATGGCCGAACCGCTCACCGAGATCCAGCTGCAGCACTGGCGCTCGTTCCTCGAGAGTTCCTGGGCCCTGCACACCCGCCTGGAGGACGAGCTGCGCGCCGCCACCGGGCTGAGCATGAACGATTACCACGTGCTGGTCGTCCTCGCCGAGGCCCCCGGCCGCCGGATCCGGATGGGCGAGCTGGCCAACCGCCTGGTGCTCTCGCCGAGCCGGGTCACCTACCAGATCAACTCGATGATCAAGCGCGGGCTGGTCCGCAAGGAGAGCTGTCCCGAGGACGGCCGCGGTTACGAGGCCGTCCTCACCGAGGAGGGGCTCGAGACGCTGCGCGCCGCCGCGCCGGCCCACCTCACCACGGTCCGCAAGAGCTTCATCGATCAACTCGACGACGAGGAGCTGGCCGTGATCGGCCGCGCCTTCGCCCGGATCAGGAAGGTGTGAACCATGCCCGCCATCACCGTCGACGACGTCCTCGTCCTGCCCCGCCTCCCCCGGCTCGACCCGATGACCGAGTTCCGCCCGGTGCGCCGGCTGACCACCGCGCCGCAGGGTTACGAGGGAGAGGGCTTCCCGGTCCGGCGCGCCTTCGCCGGGGTCCCGCTGACCGAGCTCGACCCGTTCATCCACCTGGACCAGATGGGTGAGGTCGACTACGCGCCGGGCGAGCCGAAAGGCACGCCGTGGCATCCGCACCGCGGGTTCGAGACGGTCACCTACATGATCGACGGCATCATGGACCACCAGGACTCGCTGGGCGGCGGCGGCTCGATCACCAACAGCGACACCCAGTGGATGACCGCCGGCTCCGGCATCCTGCACATCGAGGCGCCGCCGGAGCACCTGGTGATGAGCGGCGGCCTCTTCCACGGGCTGCAGCTCTGGGTCAACCTGCCCCGGGCCGCCAAGATGATCGACCCGAAATATCAGGACATCCGGGGTGGGGCGGCGGCGCTGCTGACCACGCCCGACGGCGGCGCCCTGATCCGGGTGATCGCCGGCGAGATCGCCGGGCACAGCGGGCCGGGCTCGACGTTCACCCCGATCAACCTGGCCCACGTCACGCTCCAGCCCGGCGCGCGGCTCGACCTGCCCTGGCAGCCGGACTACAACGCGCTGGTCTACACGCTCTCCGGCGAGGGCTGGGTGGGCACCGACATGCGCCCGCTCCAGCTCGGCCAGCTCGCCACCCACGGCCCGGGCGACGCGATCCGGGTCGAGGCGAAAACCGAGATGGACCTGTTCATCATGGGCGGGCAGCCGATCCGGGAGCCGATCGCGCACTACGGCCCGTTCGTGATGAACACACGCGACGAGCTCAAGCAGGCCTTCGAGGACTTCCAGAAGGGACGCCTGGGCGTGATCCCGGCGGCCCGCATGCCGCACGTGGATTAACTACGCTGGCCGGCATGGACCGGATTCAGCGTTTCGCCGAGGTCGCGGTCCGGGCTGGGGTCAATCTCCAGCCCGGGCAGGGCCTCGTTCTGCGCACGGACACCGCACACCTGGAGATCGCCCGGGCAGTCGTGGCCGCCGCCTATGCGGCCGGTGCGGCCTGGGTGGAGCCCGTCTGGTCGGACGGGCCGATGCGGCGCTCCGCCGTCGACCACGGCGACCTCGGTCAGTTGACCGCCGACCGGCCGTGGGCGCTGCAGCGCATCCAGGAGTGGGCCGAGCAGGGCGCCGCCTCTCTCACCCTCAGCGGGGACGCGGACCCGCATCTGCTCGACGGCGCCGACCCGGTGCGCGCGGCCGCCTTCCCCGCCGGGGAGCGCAAGGCCATGCGCACGGCCATGATGAGCGGCCGGGTGCGCTGGTCCGTGGTGAGCGCGCCGAACCCGGGCTGGGCCCGGCAGGTCTTCGGCGAGCCGGACCTCGACCGGCTCTGGGACGCGGTGGCGACGGCGATGCGGCTCGACGCCGCCGATCCGGCGGCCGCCTGGCGCGAGCGGGCAGCGACTCTCGCCGAGCGGGGCGCGGCACTCGATGCGCTGGAGTTGACCGAGATTCGGTACGTGGGAAGCGGCACCGACCTGACCGTCGGCCTGATCCCCGGTTGCCACTGGACCGGTGGCGGGATGGTCGATCCGGACGGCATCGAGTACATGCCGAACATCCCGACCGAGGAGGTGTTCACCAGCCCCGACCGCTCCCGCGCCGAGGGTGTGCTTCAGGTGACCCGGCCGCTGGTGCTCAACGGCCGGCTGGTCACGGGCCTGCGGCTGACCTTCTCCGGCGGGCAGATCACCGAGGTGTCGGCGGAGTCGGGTGTGGACGCCGTCGAGGCGCAGCTGGCCGTCGATCCGGGCGCGCGGCGGCTGGGTGAGGTGTCGCTGGTCGACCGGGACAGCCGGATCGCCCGGGCCGGCATCGTCTTCCACGACACGCTCTTCGACGAGAACGCCGGGTGCCACGTCGCCTGGGGCAACAGCTTCCCGTTCGCGGTGCCGGGCGCCGTCGCGATGGCCGAGGAGGAGCGCACCGCCCTGGGCCTGAACACCTCGAGCGTGCACACCGACGTGGTGGTCGGCGGCGACGGCATCACCGTGACCGGCACCGGCCCGAAGGGCACGATCGAGATCATCCGCGACGACGACTGGGTGCTGTGACCGCCGGGCCCAGCGTGTGGGCCCAGCGGCCGCGCGTCACCACGGGAGTGGTGGTGTCCGGGGCGCGATAGCCCGTACCGGGAAAGAGGGTGAGTGGGAAGCCGGGCTGGACCGGCGGGGGTTTTCAGGCCATCAGCAACATTGCTGTGGTACCCATCACCACCAGGAGCAGGACTGCGATGAGCAGGCCCTTTTCGGCCGAATCGGCGGTTTCGGGCATGGTCGTGGTGGCCAGCGGCTCGCTGCTCATGTGATCCACTCCTCCGCGGGATCGGGGGGTCGCCGCTCGGCGTGCGAGCGACGGGCGGGAGGCTTACGGTGAGGGCGTCGTCGACCTCGAAGGGGTTGCAGTGCCGCCGCAGGAATGGCTTCTCACCGCTGCCGAACGCGGCAACCCGGACACCTCCATACCCACATGGAACACCGGAAACACGGCTGAACCACTTATTCACGGGCAAATGTACTTCGATCGGCTGGTGGCCGAGGTCGAGGCACTGGAAGCCGGTGATCACCTCTTCTTCACCGACTGGCGCGGTGACCCGGACGAGCGAATGCGCGACGGCGGTCCCACGATCGTGGAGCTGTTCGCCGCGGCCGCCAAGCGGGGTGTCGTGGTCAAGGGCCTGCTCTGGCGTTCCCATCTGGACAGGCTCGCCTACAGCGAGGAGGAGAACCGCACGCTGAGCGACGACATCGAGGCGGCGGGCGGCGAGGTGCTGCTCGACCAGCGGGTCCGCCGGGGCGGCTCGCACCACCAGAAACTGGTGGTGCTGCGCCATCCGGGGCGCCCGGAGCTCGATGTGGCGTTCGCCGGCGGCATCGACCTGTGCCACAGCCGGCGCGACGACCCGGATCATCACGGTGACCGGCAGGCGGTGCGGATGGCGAAGGCCTACGGGCCGCATCCGCCCTGGCACGACGTGCAGCTGATGCTGCGCGGCCCGGTGGTCGGCACGCTGGACACCTCGTTCCGGGAGCGGTGGAACGACCCGGCGCCGCTGGACCAGCACGGGCCGATCTCCACCACCACCGACATGCTGCGGCACGAGGACATGCGCGCCGACCGGCTCCCGCCGCAGCCGCCGGACCCGCCGGAGTGCGGGACACACACGGTGCAGGTGCTGCGGACCTATCCGGCGATGCGCCCGGCCTACGGATTCGCCAAGCTCGGCGAGCGTTCGGTGGCCCGCGGCTACACCAAGGCGATCAAGCGGGCCCGGCGGCTCGTCTACCTGGAGGACCAGTACCTGTGGTCCAAGGAGGTGGCGCAGCTGTTCGCCGAGGCGATGCGGGACAACCCGGAGCTGCACCTGGTCGCTGTGGTGCCGCGGCACCCGGACGTGGACGGAAGGTTCGCCCTGCCGCCCAACCAGGTCGGCCGGGAACAGGCGGTCGAGCTGTGCAAGCGGGCCGCCGCCGACCGGGTGCACGTCTTCGACCTGGAGAACCACGCCGGCACCCCGATCTACGTACACGCCAAGGTCTGCGTGATCGACGACGTGTGGAGCAGCGTGGGCAGCGACAACTTCAACCGTCGTTCGTGGACGCACGACAGCGAGCTGTCCTGCGCGGTCCTCGACGGCACCCGCGACGAGCGGGAACCGGCCGACCCGGCCGGGCTCGGTGACGGTGCCCGGCGGTTCGCCCGGGAACTGCGCCTGGCGCTGATGCGCGAGCACCTGGACCGGGCCGACGGCGACGACGCGGACCTGCTGGACCCGGGCTCGGCGATCGAGGCGATGACCGCCGCGGCCGACCGGTTACGCGACTGGCGCGACGGCGGCCGGCAAGGGCCCCGCCCGCCGGGGCGGCTGGTGCCGCACGAGACGAACCGGCTGCCGTGGTACCAGCGGTGGTGGGCGATCCCGGCGTACCGGCTGGTCTACGACCCGGACGGCCGGCCGTGGCGGGAGCGCCGCGCCGCTCACTGGTGAAGATCGATCCGCATCACCGCGCGCCGCGGGGTGGGGCGGCTGACCTCGGTGAAACCGGCCTCCAGGAAGATCCGGTGGCTGCCGACGTAGAGCTCGCCCCAGCTGTACTCCCGGCCGGTGACGGTGACGATCGGATAGCCCTCCAGGGCATGGACGCCACGCTCACGCGCGAACGGCACCGCGGCCGCGGCGAGGGCCCGGCTCACCCCCTGCCGCCGGAAGCCGGTGCGGGTGACGAAACAGGTCACCGCCCAGACGTCCGGATCGGTGGGGTTCTCGTCGCGCCCGGCCCACGGCACCCGGGCCGTGGCCAGGCGCGGATAGACGGTCCGCGACTCGACCGCGCACCAGCCGGCCGGTTCGCCGTCCACGAACGCCACCAGGCCGCTGGTCGACTCGGCGGCCGGGTCGTCGCAGCCGGTCTGCTCGTGCAGCCGGCGGGCCCGCTCCCCGACCGGGACGGCACGCCACTCGGCTGCCGTGATCTTGAACCACTGGCACTGGCACCGGGACGGCTCACCCCGGGTACCGAAGATCGCCTGCAGGTCGGCCCAGGACGCCTCGTTCGCCGGAACCACCGAGATGCCCATGACACCGCATCCTAGGGGCGCCGGGTCAGATGCCAGGCCCGTGGAACCCAGATCGGGGCGGCCGGATCGCCGTCGAGCGTCATCACGGCCCGCCACGCCCGCATCGGGGGGCGGCCCAGCGACCACCAGCGCCCGGCGAGGGCCACCGCGACCGCGGTGTACCGCTCGGCGTCCGGCCCGGAGGAGAGGACCGAGCCGTCCGGCAGCATCGCCGCGCCGGCGCTGCCGCTGTCGTCGAGCAGCGCCAGATAGCTCTGGTCCCGGGACGGCACCGCGGCGTGGGTGACCCGGCGGTGCCAGGCGCCAGCCGCGAACCAGAGGTCCCGGTAGGCGAGCGCGTCCAGGGCCGGGTCCCACCGGGCCGGTGCGGTCTCGGTCATGTCGCCCAGGGTGGCGGGTGGCGGGTGGCTGCCCCGGTGACGGGCGGTCAGCGGGCCGGCGGCGCTCATGAAACCGGCGGGGCAGACGACCGCGGCGGCCGGGCCGTCGGCGCCGGTGCGCACGGCCAGGACCGGGTGGGTGCCGGCATGCTCGACCGGGGCCACGATCAGGCCGTCCGGTTCCAGCCGGTCCAGCCAGTGCGGGGAGACGCCGGCCACGCCGACGGTCACGATGATCCGGTCGTAGCGGTCGTCCGAGCCGGTGGTGTAGCCGTCGGCGGTGCTCACCCGTACCCCGTCGATGCCGGCGCGGGCCAGCGCCGAGCGCGCCCGGTCGGCGACGTCGGCCTGCACGTCCACTGTGGTCACGGTGGCGCCCAGGGTGGCGAGCAGGGCGGCGTTGTAGCCGGTGCCGGCGCCGATCTCCAGCACCCGCGCGCCGGGGCGCACGTCCAGCGCGTCCAGCATGATCGCCATCAGTGAGGGCTGGCTGGAGGAGCTGCACGGGCGGCCCTCGTTGAGCTTGGTGACCAGCACGTCGTTGCTGTAGACGGTGGGCAGGAACTCCGGGTCGGCGGGCAGCACCCGGCGGCCGTCGCCGCGATGGAAGCCGTCCGGGACGAAGACCTCCCGTGGCACCGCGGCGAACGCCGCGGCCAGGGCCGGGGTCAGTGTGACGCCGTCGCGCCGGATCTGGTCGAGGTAGTGCCGGCGGGCATCTTCCATGCCTGCCACGGTACGTCTCACCGCTGCTCGACAGCGGCCCGAAGACAGTCCGGAACGTCGCCGGCATGGTACGGCCACTCCGCCGGCTCGATCCGGGTGAGGAAATCGGCGTAGGTCACCGCCCCGCGCAACGAGGCGACCGGCCGCAACAGCTCGACGGCCCGCAGCGCGTCGCATCCCGGCCAGCGCGCCGCCCAGTCGCTCAGCACCGCCGGGTCGTCGGTGAGTCGCAGCACGTCGAAGGCCGGGTTGCCGACGCCCGAGTCACCCCAGTCGACGATCACCGGCGGGCCGTCGCCGTCGGTGCGGACGTTGCCGGGGTGCAGATCACCGTGGATCAGCGTGTCCGGCAGGCCGCACGCCGCCACCTCGGCGAACCGTTTCGGCAGGCCGTCGATGAGCTCGGCGAGCCCGGGCAGGTCGTCGAGGTAGGGCTCGGCCACCGCCGCGAACCGCTCGGCGTCGAGCCGGTGGTCCGGGAGCCCGGCGGCGATCAGCTCGGCCGCCCGCCCGGCGAAGTGCTCCTGCACCGGGTGGAAGGCGGCGGCCACCTCGGCACACAGGTCGGGGCCGGCGCCGTAACGGTCGTCGCCGGGCACGTGCGCGAGCAGCATCCGGCCGTGCTCGCCGGCCGCCAGCAGGTACGGGACCAGGCCGGGCGCCATCGCGTCGACCCGGCGCAGCACCTCCGCCTCGTGCGTGAAGAAGTGGGGCACCTGTTTGAGCCAGGCGGCCGTCGTACCGTCCGGCAGGTCGAACCGCCAGATCGCCGACAGGTTCCAGGTGCGCTGCTGGCGGGCGACCGTTGCGGTGACGCCGATCCGGTCCAGCGCGCCGGCCGCCCAGGCCAGCGACGCGGCCGGGCCGCCGACCTCGGCGTACGGCGCGCGCCGCGGGTGCGGGGCGAGATCGGCGCCGGCCGGGATCAGCCCCGCCGGGCGGGCCGTGGTCTCGGCCAGGTAGGTCACGTGCCCACCGGGCGGCGCGGGGCGGTCACCGTGCAGCAGCCGCAGCACGGTCACGTCCACCCCGGCTCCGGCGACCACGTCGGTCACCTCCTGCCACCACGGTGTCGCCACCGGGAACGGCGGCAGCGCGCCGAGCAGCTCACCGGCAGGGTCGACCAGGACCAGGGAAACGGTTCGCGTCACCGTCGCATTCTCGCCCACAGGTGCGCCCGGTCGGCGCGGCCGTGCAGACGCAGCCGGGCCATCCCGCCGTCGGGGAAGACGTCCAGCCGCACGTGGGTCACCTCCGGCCCCTTGACCAGCCGGAACCGGTGCGGGGTGTCCGGGCGCAGCGCGGTCCTCGCCAGCAGCTCGACCTGATCGCCCTCGGCGGTGATCCCGGTCAGCGCGGCCCAGCCCGGTGCGTTGCCCTTGAAGTGGCTGGTGTCCAGGTCGGCGAAGCGCAGCCGGGCCGGGGCGGCGAGCCGCACCAGCACCCAGTCGTTGCCGTCGTCGCGGCGGCGGGACGTCTCCCAGCCGTCGCCCATGTCGCGGGCCAGACCGGGCATCAGCATCCGCTGCGGGTTGCCGTAGAACATGTTGCTGCAGTCGACGACGCGGCCGCCGTACTCCGCCGCGGCCACGTCGAAGATCTTCGGCAGCAGCGCCGGATCGGGCACCACCTCGCCGTGCACGCGCAGCCGGGCCACCCCGCCGTCCGGGAAGATGCGCAACCGCACGTGGGTCCAGCGGCGCCGGTCGGTGACCGGGAACAGGTTGTGGCTGTCACCCTCCAGCGGCGAGCGCGGCACCAGCTCCACCCAGTCGGCGCCGGCCAGGTCCGCCGGGCCCGGATAGCCGGGGACCTCGACCGCCTCGACCGCGGCGAACGGCGGATAGTTGCCGGTGAAGAACGCGGTGTCCACGTCGACGCCGTGGATCTGCCCCGGCGCGCCGAGCCGCACGATCGCGAAGTCGTGCCCGGTCTCGCGACGCCGGCGGGTCTCCCAGCCGTCGTAGACCTGCCCCTTGTGGTCGAAGGTTCGCGGGGCGTGCCCCGGCGGGTGCGGCAGGACCAGATGGTCGGCGGCGGCGAAGAACTCGTCGTTGGCGGTGACCACGCCGCCGCCGAAGGCCCGGGACGCCAGGTCGGGCAGGGCGGTGAAGTCCGCCATCAGTGCTCCCCTCGGACAAGGAAACGGCCGCCGGCCCGGCTGCCGGTCACCGCGCGACCGCGCAGCCAGGTCGTGCGCACCACACCCCGCAGGACCATTCCGGCGTACGGGGTGACGGGGTTGCGGTGGTGCAGTGCGTGCGGGTCGACGGTGAGCCGGTCGTCCGCGGCGAACGCCACCAGGTCGGCGTCGGCGCCCACCGCGATCCGGCCCTTGTGCCGCAGGCCCACCAGGTCGGCGGGGCGGCGGGCCATCCAGTCGGCCACGTCGGCGAGGGTGTGCCCGCGGGCCGCGGCGGCGGTCCAGATCACCGGCAGCCCGAGCTGCACCGAGGCGATCCCGCCCCAGGCGGCGGCGAAGTCACCGGTGTCGCGCCGTTTCAGCTCCGGCGTGCAGGGCGAGTGGTCGCTGACCACACAGGTGATCAGCCCGTCGGCGAGCGCGGCCCAGAGCAGGTCGGCGTTCGCGGAGTCCCGGATCGGCGGGCAGCACTTGAACTCGGTGGCGCCGTCGGGGATCTGTGCGGCGTCCAGGGTCAGGTAGTGGGGGCAGGTTTCGGCGGTCACCCGTACGCCATCGGCTCTGGCCCGGGCGATCAGGGGCAGCGCGGAGGCTGCGGAGAGATGCAGGATGTGCACGCGCCGGCCCGCGGCGCGGGCCACCGCGATCGCGGTGGCGACCGCGGCATGCTCGGCGTCAGCCGGGCGGGAGGCCAGGAAGTCGGCGTACGTGGCGGAGCTCGCCGCCGTCCGCAGGTGGTGGGGGTCCTCGGCGTGCACGACGAACAGCGTGTCCACGGCGTGCATCGCCTCGGCGAGCTGGGCGGCGTCGACGGGTGGGAACTCCGGCACACCAGAGTCGGCGAGGAACGCCTTGAAGCCGAAGACCCCGGCGGCGTGCAGGCCGGGCAGCTCGCCGGCGTTGCCCGGGATGGCGCCGCCCCAGAACCCGACGTCCACGTGGCACTGGCCGGCCGCCGCCGCCTGCTTCACCTTCAGCGCTGCCGGGTCGACGGTGGGCGGCAGGCTGTTCAGCGGCATGTCGACGATCGTGGTGACCCCGCCGGCCGCCGCCGCCCGGGTCGCGGTGGCGAAACCCTCCCACTCGGTGCGGCCCGGCTCGTTGACGTGCACATGCGTGTCCACCAGGCCGGGCAGCAGGGCGAGATCGCCGAGGTCGGTCTCGGCGGCGGCATCGACCGGGGTGCCGTAGTCGTGGACCGCGACGATCCGGCCGTCCGCGACCGCGACCGCCGCCGGCCGCACGCCCTCGGGCGTCACCACCCGCCGGGACCGCACCACCAGATCAACCATGGACTGACCCTACTCACGCTTTGTTTCACCGGGCGTCCATCCGGCCAGCCGGGGATATCGTTACCGGCGGTAGCGGAGTAGCCTCCCGCACCATGGTGCGACGGTGGAGGCTGGCGGCGCTGACCGCGGCCTGTGGAGTGCTCATCGCCTCGGTCAAGATCGGTGACGGCTCCCCGGGCTCCGCGGCCTTCGTGATGCTGATCTTCCTGGGCCTGGCGATCGCGGTGTCACCGCAGGTCTTCCCGCGTCCGGAGACCGCCGCGAACGCGCGGCTCGACGGCCGTCCGGTGGTCTACTGGCGGCCCGGCTGCCCGTTCTGCATCCGGCTGCGGGCCCGGCTCGGCCCGGACGCCGCCCAGTTGCACTGGGTCGACATCTGGAACGACCCGGAAGGCGCGGCGGCGGTCCGGCAGATCACCGGCGGTGACGAGACCGTACCGACCGTGGTGATCGCTGGTGAGGGCTTCGTCAACCCGGACCCGTCCTGGGTCCGGGATCAGATCGCCCCGGCCCAGACCTGACCCACGATCCGCTCAGACCGGAACGTCATCGTCGTCGGCGTGCGTCCAGCCGACGAAGCGGTGGAAGAGCTCGGCGGGCGGGCGGCGCGGCAGATCGATCATCGCCCGGTCCAGGTTGCCCCACATGTACATGGCCAGCGAGACCCGGTCGGCGCCGTCGGTGAGATGAGCCCGGGCCGGGGCGCACGGCCAGGCCCGGCCGCAGGCCCGGCAGTGCCACGACGGCCGCTGCCAGGTGTGTTCGAGCGCCGTGGCGCCCCGCTTCCATGGTGTGAACGTGATGTATCGCAAATGAGTCCCTCCCCGTGCCGGGCGCGCCCGTGGGGTAGTACTCCCCTCACCCGCCAAAGGTTCGACCCGTGTGAATTCCCGGCGCGATTGGCACCCCGGCTCGCACACTCCGCTCCGTGTGAAGTTCGGGTGGGTCAGGTGGCGAGCTCGGTCAGGTGCGGGCGGGGGAAGCCGGCGTCGGTCAGCGCGCCGCAGTCGAGGCCACGGAGTAGGTAGCCGGCCAGGGCCCGGGCGGTGGCGGGCTCGTCGGCGACGCCGCTGTCCTGCCGGTCCAGATAGCGGCGCAGGCGGTCGACGGCGGCGTCACGACCGTCGCGGAAGAACGCGTAGGTGGCGGCGTAGCGGCTCGGCAGCTGAGCGGGGTGCAGGTCCCAGCCCTGGTAGAAGCCGCGTTCCAGGGAGCGGCGGACCAGGCGGTGATGCAGGGTCCAGGCGGCGTGCACCTGGTCGCGGTTGCCGACCGGCAGGATGTTCGTCGAGCCGTCGGAGAGTCGCACACCGGTCTGCGCGGCGGCGGCCTGCATGACCGCTTTGGCGTAGTCGGCGACGGGGTGCTCCATCGACTGGTAGGCCGCCGCGACCCCGGCCGCCGCACTGTAGTCGTAGGTGCCGTAGTGCAGCCCGGTGCACCGGCCGGCGGCCGCGGTGATCAGGCGGGCCACCGTGGCGGTGCCGTCCGCGGCGAGCACCGCTGACGGCAACTCCACCTGAATCTCGAAGGTCAGGGCGCCGGTGCTCAGCCCGTACGCTCGCTCCAGCTTCTCGCAGAGAGTGACCATCGCAGCGACCTGGTCGCTGCCGCTCACCTTGGGCAGGGTGATGGTGAAAAGGTTCTGGTAGGACTCGAGGAAGAGATCGAGGGTGCGCAGCGAGCGACGGCGCGTGGCGGCTTCGAGCGACTTGATCCGGACGCCGAGGAACGGCGGGCGCGGGCCCGCGGTGAGGATCGTGGCCGCTTTCCTGACGGCCGCGTCCTCCTGGTCGTCGTCGCGCACGCCGTAGCCGTCCTCGAAGTCGACGCGCAGATCCTCGATCGGCTCGCGGTCGAGCTTGGCCCGCACCGCCGGATCCGGCCACGGGAAGTCGTGCTCGTCCATCGCGGCGATCGCGATCGTGCCCCAGTCGCGGAACCCGTCGAGCCGGTCGGCGGGCACGTAGACGGTGTGCACGGGCTGCCGCCCGGCGCGTTCCCCCGGGTACCGGTCCCGGAGGAACGCGTCGTGGGCAGCGAGGCGCCCGTCGATCTGTTCGTAGTCATGATCGGACAGGCGCATGCGAGGTCTCCGCGGGTCAGTCGATGGAGTCGTAGGCGGCGCTGGTCAGGAAGTCGGCGAAGTCGTCGGCGAGGGCGACCCGCTCGAACAGCTTGCGGGCGTCGTCGTAGCGGCCGGCCGTCCAGGCCTCGTCGCCGACCTCGGCGCGGATCTTCGCGAGTTCCTCGTCCTCGATCCGGCCGACCAGTTCGGCGGTGATCGGGGTGCCGTCCTCCAGGCGCACCCCGTTGTGGATCCACTGCCAGACCTGCGAGCGGGAGATCTCGGCGGTGGCCGCGTCCTCCATCAGGTTGTGGATCGCCACCGCGCCGTTGCCGCGCAGCCAGGCCTCCAGGTACTGCAGCGCCACGTTGACGTTGTTGTGCAGGCCGGCCCGGGTGACCGCGCCGCCGGTGCCGGCGACGTCGAGCAGGTTGGCGGCGTCGACCGCGACGTCCGGGCGCTTCTTGTCGAGCTGGTTCGGCTTGTCGCCGAGCGCCCGGTCGAAGATCTCCTTGCAGACCGGCACCAGGTCGGGGTGCGCCACCCAGGAGCCGTCGAAGCCGTCGCCGGCCTCGCGCTCCTTGTCCTCTCGGACCTTGGCCAGGGCCACCTCGTTGACCTGCGGGTCGCGGCGGCTGGGAATGAACGCGGCCATGCCGCCCATCGCGAAAGCGCCGCGGCGGTGGCAGGTGGAGACGAGCAATTCGGTGTACGCCCGCATGAACGGCGCCGTCATCGTCACCGAGGCCCGGTCCGGGAGGATCATGTTCGGGTTGTCCCGGAAGTACTTGATGATGCTGAACAGGTAGTCCCAGCGGCCGGCGTTGAGCCCGGAGATGTGCGGGCGCAGCGCGTGCAGGATCTCCTCCATCTCGAACGCGGCCGGGATGGTCTCGATCAGCACGGTGGCGCGGATGGTGCCGACCGGGATGCCTCTTTGCTCCTGGGCATAGGTGAAGACGTCGTTCCACAGTTCGGCTTCCCTGTGGGACTCCATCTTCGGCAGGTAGAAGTAGGGGCCACTTCCCCTGTTGATCAACTCGGCCGCGTTGTGGAAGAAGTAGAGGCCGAAGTCGACCAGCGCGCCGACGGCCGGTTCGCCGTCCACCGGCAGGTGCCGCTCGTCCAGGTGCCAGCCGCGCGGGCGCATCACGATCGTCGGGTACGGGCCGCCGTTCAGCTCGTACGTCTTCTTCTCGGTCTCGAGGGTGATCGTCCGCCGGATCGCGTCGTAGAGGTTGCGCTGGCCGTCGACCACGTTCTCCCAGTGTGGGGTGTTCGCGTCCTCCAGGTCGGCCAACCACACCTTGGCACCGGAGTTCAGCGCGTTGATGGTCATCTTCCGCTCGGTCGGCCCGGTGATCTCGACGCGCCGGTCCTGCAGGTCGGCGGGGGCGGGCGGGGCGGACCACTCGGCGGCGCGGATGTCCGCGGTCTCGGCGAGGAAGCCGAGACCGGCCCCCGCGGCGATCTCCGCGCGGCGGGCGGCGCGAGCCTGGAGAAGCTCGTTACGGCGCGCCCGGAATCGCCGGTTCAGGTCGGCGACGAACGCCACCGCCTCGTCGGACAGGATCTCGGTCATCGTTGACGGTTCCTCTCGGTGTGGTTACTCCCCCGTACCGTAATCGAGCATTATTCACACCCCGGTCTTCGTCCGCTGCAGGGCCTCCGGGTGGCGTCGATGTTGCCACCGCCGACGGCGTTGCGCAGCGCGCCGCACGGTGGCCCGGGAATGGCTGCGAACGGCGACAAAAGCCGCGGCCAGGGTGCCGATGTTGGCGGCGATCTCAGCTACCGAGGTCCAGTAGTTCATGCGGTGGTGCTCCCTGTCTGTTCGGCAGCCGGGGTCATCGCTGGATGACGGCCACCGGCTGTCGTTGGCTTCCCGGCGGGCCCACCCCTGCCTGCTCCCGGCCGGCCATCGCTGGCCTTCGCGGCATGGCCGTTCGGTCCTTTCGCGGCCGGGCCGTGGCCGGCATTCGTGGCCGGTCCGTCGGGTCGGGCCTTCGCCGGGTGCTGGTTGGGCCGGAACAGTGGAGCATCGGCGGGAGGTGTCCGGCGAGCGGATCGGACGCATCCGGACGGGCTGTCCGGTGCGGCGGCGACGGGTGGCGTGAAGCTCACCGGCGTGGATCCCGGCAACGTGGAAACGGCCGCCGAACTCGCGGCCGCGCTCGATCGGCTGGTCCGCGGACGCGGACTGTCGCTGCGTGACCTGGCGAAGGAGGCGCGGAAACGGCAGGCCGCGTTGCCGCCGAGCACGGTCAGCGACGTGCTGCGGGGCCGGACGGTGCCGGCGCCGCAGACGCTCGGCACGTTGCTGAGCGTGCTCGGGGTGGCGGCGGCGGAACTGCCGCGGTGGCTCGCCGCCCGGGAACGCGCGGCCGGATCCGGTGGTGTCCGGGCGCCCGGGGCCGTGCGGGTGCACACGACCCGGGGGCGGCTGCTCGGCGTGCACGCGGCTATCGCGGGTGGGGCGGGGCTTCCCGCGTACGTCTCCCGGGATCTTGACGAGCGGCTGCGGGCCGCGGTCGCGGCGCCCGGTCTCGTCGTGCTGGTCGGCGGATCCTCGGTGGGTAAGACCCGGTCCGCGCACGAGGCGGTGCGGGCGACGCTGCCGCAATGGTGGCTGGTGCATCCGGCCGGCGCCGCGGCCGTGCACGCGCTCGCCGCCGACCCGCCGCCGCGCACCGTGATCTGGCTGGACGAGCTCCAGCACTATCTCGACGGGCCGGAACCGTTGCGAGCGGCACCGGTCCGGGCGCTGATCGAGGCGGGCGCGGTGCTGGTCGGCACGTTGTGGCCGGACGAGTACACGATCCGGACCACACCGCGGACACCACACCAGCCGGACCCTTACGCGCAGGACCGGCGCCTGCTCGACCTGGCGCAGGTCATCGACGTGCCGGACGCCTTCAGCGACGCCGAACTCGGCCGGGCCGAGGCTCTGGCCGGCGACCGGCGTATCCGGATCGCGCTGGACACGCCGGACGCCGGGTTCACCCAGGTGCTGGCCGCCGGGCCGGAACTGGTGCGTCGCTGGGAGCAGGCCCCGCAGTGTTACGGGCGGGCTGTGCTCACCGCGGCGATCGACGCCCGGCGGGTCGGCTGCCACGCGCCGCTGACCCGCGAACTGCTCGAAGCCGCGGCGCCCGGCTATCTGCACGGCCCGGAGCAGGCCGCCGCGCCGGCCGACTGGCTGGATCAGGCCCTCGGTTACGCCACCGCCCCGCTGCACGGCGCGACTTCCGCGCTGGTGCCGACGCCGGCCGGCATGGGACAGACCGCCGGATGGACCGTGGCCGACTACCTGTTCCAGCACGCCCGCCGGGTACGCCGGACCGCACCCCTGCCGGACGTCGTCTGGCAGGCCCTGGTGGCGCTGCACCACCCGAGCGACACGGCCCGGCTCGCGGACAACGCGGCACGCCGGGGCCGGTGGGCCGAAGCGTCCGCCCTCGGCGGTCCGAAGCCCGCGGCGCACCGGCTCGCGATCCTGATGGGCGGGCAGGTCTGCGCCGAGGAGATGCGCGAGCGGGCCGGCACCGACGATCAGGCATATCAGCAGGCCGCCCGGCTCGCCGCCGTCGCTGATCTCGGCGAGCTGCGCCGGCTGGCCAACGCGGGCGACCACGCCGCCGGAAACTGGCTGGTCCGGGTGCTCATCCGGCAAGACCGGGCCGAGGAGGCGATGGGACTGCTCCGCAAGGCCGCGGACGCCGGATCCACGCCGGCCGCCCGGCGCCTGGCCGAGATGCTGGCCGCGGACGGCCGGATCACCGAGGCGGCGGCCGTGCTGCGGGAACGCGCCGACGCCGGATCGGTGGGCGCGGCCCACCAGCTCGTCGGCCTGCTCAGCCGGCACGGCAGGTTCGACGAACTGACGGCCGAGATGGCGGCGGGCACGGCGGGCGCAGCGGTCACGTTGCGGTCCGCCGCGGTCCTGGTCCCTCGGGGCTGATCCCGGCAGCCTTCTCGCGGTGCCGCCGCCGAGGCGTGCCGACGCTGACGAGTTCTCCATGCCCGGCCCGCCGCGGTCGGAGGTCGTCGTCGCTGGCCCATTCCCCCGGCCCGGCCTGCTGCGTCGCTGAGAACCCGCTCGCCGCACCCTGCCTGCCGCGCCGCTGAGAACCCGCTCCCCGCGCCCAGTCTGCTGCGTCGCCGAGTCATCGCCGCCGCCCGGGCTACGCGGTCGCGTCGAGCAGGCGGCGGTGTGCCCGCTGAGCCTGCCGGGTCAAGGTCTCCTCGTCCGCGTTGGCCAACTCGCCGCGCTCGACCACCGGCTTGCCGCCGACCAACGCCAGCTCGACCCGGGCCGGCGGGCCGAAGACCAGCGCGGCCACCCGGTCGTCGATGCCCTCGTGGCCCAGACCGTCGAGTCGCCACAGCACCAGGTCGGCCAGCTTGCCCACCTCGACCGAACCGAGGTCGTCCTGCCGGCCCAGACAGCGGGCGCCGCCGATGGTGCCGAGCCGCAACGCCTCCCGCGCGTCCATCGCCTTCGGCCCGCCGCGCAACCGTGCGGTGTAGAGCGCCTGCCGCAACTCGGCCCCGAGGTGTGAGACCTCCTGCGAGGCCGCGCCGTCCACCCCGAGACCCACCGGAACGCGGTGATCGAGCAGCTCACGCACCCGCGCCATACCCGCCCCGAGCCGGGCGTTGGAGCTGGGGCAGTGCGCGACCCCGGTCCCGGTCGCGCCGAGTCGGGCGATGGCTGTGTCGTCCAGGTGCACGCCGTGCGCGAGCCAGACGTCGTCGCCCAGCCAGCCGACGCGTTCCGCGTACTCCACCGGGGTGCAGCCGAACTTCGCGCGGCAGAACTCCTCCTCGTCGTCGGTCTCGGCTAGGTGGGTGTGCAGCCGGACGCCCCTGCGCCGAGCCAGTCTCGCGGCCTCCTCCATCAGCCGGGTGGTGACCGAGAACGGCGAGCAGGGCGCCACCGCGATCTGCAGCATGGCGTCCGGCGACGGGTCGTGCCAGCGGTCGATCGCGGCCTCGGTGGCGGCGAGCGCCTCGTCGGTCTCCTCGACCACGTTGTCCGGCGGCAGGCCACCGTCCCTGCGGCCCAGGTCCATCGAGCCCCGGGTCGGGTGGAACCGCAGCCCGATCGCGCGGGCGGCCTCGATCTCCGCCTCCAGGACGTCACCACCGTCGCGAGGGAAGACGTAGTGATGGTCCATCGACGTGGTGCAGCCGGAGAGGGCGAGCCAGCCCAGCCCGGCACCGGCCGCCGCGCCGACGATCTCGGCGTCCAGCCGGCCCCAGATCGGGTAGAGCGTGGTGAGCCAGCCGAAGAGCGTCTCGTCCAGCGCGAGACCGCGGGTCGCCCACTGATAGAGATGATGGTGCGTGTTGATCAGCCCGGGCGTGAGCAGGCAGCCCGTGCCGTCGATCCGCTCGCCGGGCTGCTCGCACCGGCCGGACCCGACCTCGGCGATCCGGCCGTCGTCGCCGACCACCACATAACCGCTCGGGTGCTCGGTGCCCGCCGCGTCCACCGTCGCGATCGCGGCGTTCTCGATGATGATCACAGCCACCACTCCGTCAGGGCCGGGGGCACGTCGTCACGGGTCACGGTGCCCTCGATCAGCCCGTAGGGGCGGTCGCCGGCGATGAAGACCTCGTTCGGATTGTCCAGACCGAACGGTGACAGGTCGACCAGGTAGTGATGTTTGTTCGGCAGGGCCAGCCGCACCTCGGCGACCTCGGGCCGCTGCTCCAGAAGCCGACGGCCCATGGCATAGAGGGTCTGTTGCAACGAATAGCTGTAGGTCTCCACGAAGGCGGTCTTCAGCGCATCGAGCGCCCCCTCGAAGGACGCGCCCCAGTCAGCCGCGTCGGCCAGGTGCCGCCAGTGGGCGTCCACCGCGGTGGCCAGGATGCGGTCGGTCGCCTCCGGCAGCGTGGTGAACCGGTCCCTGACGAAACCGTGGAACTCCGACGCCGTCGAGTTGAGCAGCACCAGGCCGGTCACTCCGGAGACCACCTGCGCGGCGTCCCCGGTCACGGTCACCACGGTGGTCCGGGTGTGGTCGCCGCGGCGCTGGAACGAGTGCGGGCCGAGGCGATCCCAGGCATAGGACTCGATCGACACCTTCGCCGTGTGCACCTGCGGCTGCGTGTTGACGAAATGCCGGCCCAGCAGCAGGGCGAACGACTCCGGCTCGCCGACGCCGTGCTCCTTGGCGAACGCATAAACCGTGTTCTTCATCGTGTCGGTCGGCAGGACACCGGAGTTGTCGCCGGTCAGATGCGTCCCGGTCAGATCGCCGGAGAGCGCGACGCTGACGTTGAGGTCCACCAGGGCGTGCGTCTCGCCGTCGCGGTGCACCCGGACCAGCCGGGTCTCCGCCTTGCCGTAACGATTCGGTCCGAGCACGATCGCCAACGCGTCAGCTCCCTCGATAGGTGGTGTAGCCGTAACGGCTGAGCAGCAGCGGCACGTGATAGTGGCGCTCCGGGTCGTGCACGTGGAAGGCGACCGTGATCTCCGGGAAGAAGCAGTCGCCGCCCAGATAGGGCTCCACGTAGAAGAACAGGCGGTAGCCACCGGCCTGCCACTCGTGCATGGGCACCCGGTAACGCAGGCGGCCGTCGTCGTCGGTGCGCCCCTCGGCGACGGTGAGCCAGCCGTCGGAGTCGCGTCGCTCCAGCCGGACATAGACGTCGCGGGCCGGGTCACCGGTCACGGTGTCCAGAATGTGCGTCGAGATCCGCGCGTGGAACTGGGCGGCGGTGCCGTCGTCAGAGGGCATCGAGCACCCGCTCCAGCCGGAGCAGCGCGATCTTGCGCAACTCGTCCCGCACGATCGGCTGCTCGGTCTCGGCGTCGTTGCCGAGCCGCTCCTGGGCAGCCGCCAGGATCTCGGCCTGGCTCCGGCCGCTCGCGAAGATCAGGAAGACGTGGCCGAACCTGGCCTCGTAATCCTGATTGGCCTTGATCAGCGCGCCTTTCGTGGTGTCGTCGGCGCTCTGCGCCGCGGCCAGCTGCTCAGCCCGGGACCAGGAGGCTTCTTTCGACTCGCCGGCGGCCCGCTCCCCGATGCGTGGGTGCGCGGACAGGCCCTGCAGCACATCGGGCCAGCTCAGCGATCTCGCGGCGGCATCGGCCGCGGCGAGCAGCTCGGCCCGGTCACGGTATGGCCGCTTGGCGACGATCTCGGCGCCCCAGGACGGTGCCGCCAGACAGGCCAGCAGATCCTCCGTCAGGCGCTCGGCAGGCAGCGCGTTGAAGGTCTCCACCGCACTCACTCCGTCACCCCCTCGATCATGATCAGTCAAGCAGGATCGGCCCGTCGCCTGCAGGGGCAGACCGAAGAATTAACACGGCCACCCTGCCACGAATCCCCGCCCGAAACATGGCCGGCCGCGCAAGCCTGTGGACAACGGCGAGCTGTGGACAACTCGCGGTTCTGTCGGAGGGATGGGTCAGACTGGCCCGGTGCTGATTCCCGCGGACGCCCTGCCTGACCTTCCGGTCCGCCCCGCCCTGCCGGCGGTGGCCGGCACGCTCATGAGCGCGGGCGCCGCGGTTCTGGTGGCGCCGCCGGGCACCGGCAAGACCACGCTCGTTCCGCTGGCCCTGGCCGGGTCCGGGGAGCGGGTGATCGTGGCGGAGCCGCGCAGGGTCGCTGCGCGGGCCGCCGCCCGGCGGATGGCGACGCTGCTCGGTGAGAGGGTCGGCGGCCGGGTGGGTTATGCGGTGCGCGGTGACCGGCGGGTCTCCCGCGACACGGTGGTCGAGGTGGTGACCACCGGCCTGCTGGTCCGGCGTCTGCAACGTGACCCGGAGCTGGCGGGCACGGCCACGGTGATCCTCGACGAGTGCCACGAGCGCCACCTCGACTCCGATCTGGCGCTGGCCTTTCTCGTCGAGGTCCGGGCCGCGCTCCGGCCCGAGTTGCGGCTGCTGGCCACGTCCGCGACGGCTGACTCGGCACGGCTGGCCGCTGTTCTCGGTTCGGCGGATCAGCCGGCGCCGGTGCTGACCGCCCAGGCCCGGACCTTTCCGGTGGAGGTGATCTGGGCGCCACCACCGGGGCCGGTCGCTCCGCCGAGCGGCCTGCGGGTCGATCCGCGCCTGCTCGACCACGTCGCGGCCACCACCCGCCGGGCGCTCGCCGACGGCGACGGCGATGTGCTGGTCTTCCTTCCCGGCGCGCGGGAGATCGAGACGGTCGCCCAGCGCCTCCGCGACCTCGACGCCGACGTGGTCACCCTGCACGGCCGCCAGTCCGGCGCCGGCCAGGACGCGGCGTTGCGTGCCGGGCCGCGCCGCCGGGTCGTCCTCGCCACCGCGGTCGCCGAGAGCAGCCTGACCGTGCCGGGTGTGCGCGCGGTGGTGGACGCCGGGCTGAGCCGGGTGCCGCGCATGGACCACTCCCGCGGCCTCGGCGCCCTGGCCACGGTGCCGGTCTCCCGGTCGAGCGCCGAGCAGCGCGCGGGCCGGGCCGGGCGGGAGGCGCCCGGGCGGGTCTACCGGTGCTGGTCCGCGGTGCTGCACGACCGCTTGCCGGCCCAGCCCGAGCCGGAGATCGCGGCCGCTGACCTCACCGGTTTCGCGCTGGACCTGGCTCTGTGGGGCCATCCTGACGGCACCGGCCTGGCCCTTCCCGACCCACCCCCGGCCGGCGCGCTGCGCGCGGCCACGGCCACCCTGCACGACCTGGGCGCCATCGGCCCTGACGGACGGGTCACCGCGCGGGGCCGGGCACTGGCCGGTGCCGGTCTGCACCCGCGGCTGGCACGCGCTCTGCTCGACGGCGCGGCGGCGGTGGGCCCCAACCGGGCGGCCGAAATCGTCGCCGTGCTCGATGACGACCGCTCCAGCTCGGGGGATGTCGTCGCCGCCTGGCGCCGGTCCCGCGGCGGCAGCGATCCGGCCTGGCGGGCTGAGGTCCGGCGGTTGCGCACCGCCCTGGACCGGGCGGCTGGCGGCACCGACGAAAACGACCAGCCACCGGCCGAATCGGCCGGCGTTGACGATAACGCTCGCGGCGGCTCGGCTTCGGCACGGCTGCCTGACGATCTGGCGGCTGGGCTGGTGGTCGGTCTGGCCTATCCCGAGCGCGTCGCACGGATCCGGGAACCCGGCAGCCGGGCGTATCTGATGGCCGGCGGTACCGCTGCCGATCTGCCGGACGGCAGTCCGCTCACCGGCGTCACCTGGCTTGCGGTGGCTGATGCCGACCGGACGGCCGGCTCGCGCACCGCGCGGATTCGCAGTGCCGCGCCGCTCGACGAGGCGACCGCGAGCGAGGTGGCGTCAGCGCTGCTCAGCGAGGAGACGGAGATCGGTTGGAGCGACGACGACGTGGTGGCCCGCCGGGTGCGGCGGCTCGGCGCGATCACGCTCGCCTCGGTTCGTCTCACCGACCCGGATCCTGCCCTGATTCAGGAGGCGCTGCTCACCGGCCTGCGTGAGTCCGGTCTGGGGCTGCTCACCTGGACCCGGTCGGCCGAGGAGTTGCGGTCGCGGCTCGCGTTCGCCCATGCCGCACTCGGGGAGCCCTGGCCGGATGTCTCCGACGCCGCGCTGCTGGCGAGCCTGCCGGACTGGCTTCACCTCGGCTCCTCCCGTCGTCGCGCCGACCTGGCGAAACTCGACGTCACCGCCGGCCTGCGCCGGCTGCTCCCCTGGTCGGTGGCGGGCCGGCTGGACGAGATCGCGCCCGAGCGGCTGCCGGTGCCGAGCGGTTCGCAGATCCGGGTCGACTACTCGGATGCCACGGCGCCGGTGCTGGCGGTCAAGGTGCAGGAGGCGTTCGGGTGGCGGGAGGCGCCACGGTTGGCCGACGGCCGGGTGCCGGTGCTGCTGCATCTGCTGTCCCCGGCCGGCCGGCCGGTCGCGGTCACGCGTGATCTCGGCTCGTTCTGGGTGCAGGGCTATCCGCAGGTGCGGGCCGAGATGCGGGGCCGCTATCCGCGTCACCCCTGGCCTGAGGACCCCACCACCGCGGTGCCGACGAGGCGGGCGAATCCTCGCTCCCGATGAACGCCGCACCGCAGCGAGCGCCGGGCTGATGCGGTGAGCGCGGACAGCGTGAACCGAAGCGCCGGACGGACACCGCAGGCGAGGCGTGCTGGAAGGCGCCGGCAAAAGCCCGTGCTGCTGGCGCAACCCCTCAGTTCGTCAGGGCGGTGATCGGGGCCGGAGGGCCGTAGAGATAACCCTGGCCGAGCGGGCACCCCAGTTCCGCGAGCGCACGCGACCGCTCCGGCGTCTCCAACCCCTCCGCAACCACCGTGATGCCCAGCTCCGCGCAGATCGCCAGCACCGAGCGGCACAGCGCGCCCGCCCGGTCCGGCTCGGCCCCGAAGTCGGTCAGGGTGGAGTCGAGCTTCACGATGTCGACCGGGATCGAATGCAGCTGGGCCAGCGCGTTGTATCCGCTGCCGAAGTCGTCCAGGGCGACCCGCACGCCGAGCGCGCGCAGGCGGCCCACGACCTCCGCGGCCCGGGGCAGGTCGGGGATGCGCAGCGTCTCGGTGATCTCGATGATCAGCCGCTCCGCGGGCACGCCGTGCCGCTGCAGGGCGGCGGTCACCGCGTCCTCCAGACCTTGCTGGCCGAGCCGGCCCGCGGAGACGTTGACGTGCAGGTCGATTGGGCGGCCGAAGCGCGCCGCCAGGGTGGCCGCGTCCGCGCAGGCCCGGTCCAGCACGAAGTCGTCGATCGCCGCCACCAGGCCGGTGCGTTCCGCCATGGTGACGAACACGTCGGGGTGCACCCGGCCGGCCACCGGATCGGTCCAGCGGGCCAGCGCCTCCACCGCCACGGTCGCGCCGTCGGACAGCCGGACTATCGGCTGGTAGTGCACCTCGAAGCCGGCCGCCGCCGGGCTGCCGCCCTCGGCCAGCGCGCCGGCCAGCAGCTGCGGCAGGTCCGCGTTCGGCAGCGTGTCGCGCGGCCCGGTGTAGCGGATCAGCGCGCCCTTGCCGTGGCGTTTCACCGCGTACATGGCGGCGTCCGCGCGGCGCAGCAGGATGTCCGCGGAGAGCCGGTCGCCGGACTCGGCGGTCACCAGCCCGATGCTCACGCCGACGCCCACCGAGCGGCCGTCGATCACGTACGGCTCCCGCAGGGTCGCGAGGACCCGCTGGCCGATCGCTTCCGCCTCCGCCGACCAGCTCCACCCGGGCTCCGGCGGCGACGGCGGGGGCGCGGTCCGCCGGGGAACCCAGTCCGCGTTGCCGGTCACCCGTACCCCGGCCGCTGACAGCACGTACCGCCGGCCGCCTATGCGCTGCCGGACCATCGAGCGCAGCCGGCCGCCCGCGGGTCGCGCCGGCGGCGCGGGTTCTCCACCCTGGTCGAGCACCACCGCGAACTCGTCACCGCCGAGCCGGGCCACCAGGTCGGTGGAGCGTACGCACGACCGCATCCGCTCCCCGACCGCGTGCAGCACCCGGTCCCCCATGGCGTGCCCGAACGTGTCGTTGATCAGCTTGAAGTCGTCCAGGTCCGCGAAGATCACCGCGACCGGCGCCTGCGACCGTTCGTGCGCCTCCACCGCCAGCGCCAGCCGCTCTTGGAAGAGCGCCCGGTTGGCCAGCCCGGTGAGCGGATCGTGGTACGCCTGGTGGTGCAGCCGCTCCTGCGTCTCGGCGACCCGGTCGAGCAGCACCGTGTTGTCCATGATCGTGAGCATCTGCCGGGTGACGACCAGGGCGAGCCCGAGCCAGCCGAGATATGCCTGGAACGTCGTCAGCGGATCCCCGGCGACGGTCCGGGCCGCCAGCACCACCCCGGTCACCAGCACCGGCCCGTACGGCAGCAGCAGATGCAGCCAGTCCCGTTCGAGGAGCGCCGCAGCCGGTCGCTGCACCACCGGCCGGGCCGGGCTGAGCGCCGCCGACGTCAGCAGCGCCGGCCCGAGCACGTATCCGGCGGTCTGCAGCCACAGCGGGCCGGCGCCGAGGAGCCGCACCGTGTCGGCCGCGCCGAAGGCGAGCAGCGCCGCACCCGCCAGCCGCAGCGGGCGCCGCCCGGCCGGCGAGTCGGGCCGGGTGGTCAGCAGCAGCCCCACCATGGTGAGCAGGACCAGGTCGGCCACCGGATAGGCGAGCAGCGCCGCCCCGACCACGTCGTCCAGCGGATCCCCCGGGAACACCGACCAGATCAGCGCCAGCACCGAACCGGTGATCAGCACGCTGTCGATGACCAGTGCGATCTGGTCCCGCCGCGGCGAGGTGGGCACCGGGCGTGGCCGGGTGTGTGTCGAGGCGAGCAGGCCGGCCAGCATGCACGCCGGCAGCACCAGGAATCCGATGTCGGCGATCGCCTCCGGGCTCTGCCGGCCGGCGCCGGACAGGTCCTGCACGACCCACCAGAGCCGGGTCAGGGACCAGACGAGCAGGCCGGCCGCGGCCAGGTGGCGCCAGCGCCGGGGTACGCCGGTGCGGTGCCGGGCCGCCGCGAAGCAGACGCCCGCGGCGCCGAGCCCGGCGAGAAGCTGCACCGTGTCGCTGTAGAGGCGCGGCGAACCGGGAACCAGTTCGCCGAGGGCGACCACCACCAGGGCAAGCGCCAGCATGCCGACCAGTCGCACCGTCGTGATCACCACCAGAGTCCCAGCCGCGATCTTGCGGCCGGAGTAAGGTACCTGGTCAGCGAAGCGGGGTCAGTCCCCGGCGGTCACGTCAGCGATGATCACCGTGACGTTGTCCGGGCCGCCGCCGCGCAGCGCCAGGTCGACCAGGCGCTCGGCGCAGGATTTCGGGTCCGGGATGGCCCGCATCTCCTGCTCCAGGATCGGGTCCGGGACCACGCCGGTGAGGCCGTCGCTGCACAGCAGCCAGCGGTCGCCGCGCTGCGGCTCCACGATCACGTACGCCGGGCTGACCGGCTCACCCTGCAGCACCCGGGTGACGACCGCCCGGCGCGGGTGCCCGGCCGCCTCCTCGGGTTTGAGCAGACCCTGGTCGATCAGCATCTGAACGTACGTGTCGTCCTTGGTCAGCTGGTTGAGCCGGCCGTCACGCAGCAGGTACGCCCGGGAGTCACCGACGTGCGCCATCGCCGCCCGCTCACCGTTGAAGAGCACCGCGGTCAGCGTGGTGCCCATGCCGGCGAGCGACGGGTCGGCGGCGACCGTCTCGGCGATCCGCCCGTTGGCCACTTCGAGCGCCTTGTGCAGCGCGTCCATCTGGTGCTCGGTGTCGATCGGGACGTCGAGCGAGACCATGGCGTCGATGGCGATCCGGCTGGCCAAGTCGCCGGCTGCCATGCCGCCCATGCCGTCCGCGACGACGAGGAGCCGGTCACCGGCGTAGTGACAGTCCTCGTTGTTGCTCCGGACGTGTCCCTGATCGGTGACGCCCGCCCACCGGAGGTGCAAGGTCATGGCGTGCAGCCTGCCAGGTCGATGCTCGGCTGTCTGCACGTGGGAGGCGGCGCGTCGTCCATGTCGTAGCAGAAAATACACTCATGCCCGCGACAGCGGGCGACCGAGGCACCTCGGATCGACTTCCGTCACCTTGCGTGTCGGTGCGATCCACTGGAGTGCCGACGTCTCGACCGGCCAGCCGCGGACGGCCACGGCGCTGTCCGGCGGGCGGACCGGCTCGGGGCAGAGGGTCTTCGAGCGGACCTCGCCGTTGGGCACGAAGGTGACCTCGCCGGTCGGCTCCAGCATCGTGGTGGAGGTGTCGTCGACCGCGATGAGCTGACCGCGGATGACCTCGACCGGCTCGCCCTCGGCGGCCACCTCGATGGCGCTGTTAGGCAGCACCGGCGCGCGGAGGAAGACCACGCCGACCACGAACGGCATGGCGAAGGCGGCCACGACCGCCGGCCAGTGGGTGGCGATCCGGGCCCAGCGCTCCGGGACCGGCCCGGTCAGCAACGGGCCGATCAGCGGGGGTACGCCGAGCAGCGCGGCCGTGCTGTACTCGCCGGCTTCCAGGGCGGCGACGACACCCGGCCACACGAAGATCCAGACGAGCAGGCCGGTGAGCACCGGCACGCCGACGGTGATCCACCGCATCAGCCACTTCTCGCCCTGCACGCTCTGCACGGCGGTGAGGCCGAGGATCGCCACGACCATCATCATCAGCAGCGGCAGCATGCGCAGCTGCCAGGTGAAGGCGGCGATGCCGGCGGCGATCACCACGACCCAGCCGGGCATCCGCAGCGCCGCCACGGCCAGGAACGACGTCGCGGTCCGGTCCGGGACGCTGACCAGCAGGATGCCGCCGAGAACCCGGACCACCAGGATCACCGCGGGAATGGTCCAGCTCAGCGTGATGAAGAGCGCGCCGATCATGCCGAGCGGGTTGATGTACTGGACCAGCAGCAGCATGGTCGGCAGGTCCTGCCGGCTCAGGTACCACAGCCGCAGGACGAGCAGCAGCAGCGGAAACCCGGGCAGGACGGCGAGCAGCCAGTTCAGCTCGGCCCGGTAACTCTGCCGGGGCAGCACCCGCTCCTTGGCGACGGCGCCGGTGTGGATCTCGCTCATCCCAGCAGGCTCTCCCACGGCAGCTGGCGTACGTCCGGCCGCTCCGCCCGTGGCTGCTCGGCGATCGCGATCGGGGTCTTGCCGTTCGCCGCGACCTCCACCTGGAAGTTGTCCCGCCACGCCTGCTCCCAGCGGTCGTCCTGCGGGTCGATGTACGACCGGTACAGGGTGAGGTCGACCAGCGTCTTCAGGGCCGGGTTCTCCCCCACGTTGATGCCCCACCGCTCGGTCGCGTCCAGCCCGAGATCCCAGTGCTCGTACTTCTCCGGGAACTTGTACTTGTAGCCGCCGAGGATCGCGGCGTCGGTGCTGACCGCGTCGACCGTGCGCTTGTCCAGCTCCGCGAAGCATTCCCGGACCCGGTTCTTGCGGACCACTATCGCGTTGACCCGATCGAGCGCGGTGCTGCTGGTCGAGGTGGAGAGCGTGCAGACCCGCTGGAACGCCAGGTCCTCCAGCGCGGAGACCGGCTGGTGCCCGTTGAGCGTGACCACCGACTGCTCGGTGTAGAGGTAGGGCGCCGAGAACCGCACCCCGGCGGCCTCCCGGTCGGCGGTGATGCTGTAGCTGGCGATCACCAGCTGCACCGGCACCCGTTTGCCGGTGGCCGGGTCGGTCGCCTGCATCCGGGCCCGGTCCTCGCTCTCCAGCCCGTAGAAGCGGACGTCGTCGGGCCGGAACCCCAGGTCCTCCGCCACCATGTACGCGATGTCGATGTCGAAGCCGGACCAGCTCTTGCTCGTCTCGTCGTAGTAGGCCGTGCCGAACTGGTCGTCCTTGACGCCGACGGCCAGCTCGGTCCACTCCTCCACCCCGGCCTCGGCGCGCAGGTCGGCGACCGACGGGGGCCCGCCCACCAGGAGCCGGCCCAGCGTCACCGCCAGGGTCAGCACGATGAGCGCCCCGAGGCCGGCCAGCCGCCACGCCTTGAAGCGGTACTCCCCGTCGACGATCGACCGGTGCTCGATCTCGGAGATGACCTCTTCCAGCACCTCCTGCTCGGCGATGTCGCGGGAGGCGATCTCCTCGACCGTCGCCGGCTCGGGTTCCGGCGGGCGGCGGCGCAGCCAGCTCCGGTCGCCGTTCCACTGCGACGGCCAGATCCGGTCCGGGCTCCACTGGCGTGGCCAGCGCAGCCCGCGCTCACCGACCGGCGCCGGCGAGCCTGGCTGCTGCTCCGGAGCCGGCTGGGCGGGCCAGACCGCCTCGTCGTCATCCGTGTCCCTGTCGCCCATCGGCTCCCTCTGTCCGTGCCCTGGCAGCTCGCCGGAGCGCATCGAAGCCGCCCCAGGGAGTCATGGTGCACCAGGTTGTCAGGGAACGGGGTCCTCGGTACCGAAAGGGACACCGGGACGGCACCGCGTGAGCCGGGCCGCGGCCAGCCGCAGCCCCGTACCCAGGCCGTGTCTTTCGATCGCCTCCAGCGCGTAGGCGCTGCAGCTCGGGGTGTACCGGCAGCGGGTGGGCAGATGCGGGGAGACGCGGCGATAGCCGCGGATCGCGCCGGTCACCGCCTGCTCGGCCGGGCCGCGGCGCGGGCGCGGGCCGGCGAGCGTGGCAGTGAGCCGCAGCAGCGTGCTGAGCGTCAGGAAGTCACAGCCCGGGATGTCGCAGTCGCAGGTGTTGCAGTCGCAGTCCCGACGTTTCTTCCGCCGTGATTTCTTCTTCCCCCAGCCCATGCGGACATCATGACGGACCGGTGCTCATCGCACGGCGACAACCGCGGCCGTCTCGGCGGGCAGGACCAGCCGGTCGCGCTCGACCACCACGCCGGGCGAGGTGGCGAGCAGCACCGAGCGGGGCAGCGCCCGGACGCTGACCGTCTGGGCCGTCCCGGCCAGGTTGGCCGCCACCACGTGCGAACCGCGACGGATCACCACGTGCTGGTCGCCGTGCCAGACCTCGACGCCGGAGAGCCACGGATCGGACAGGTCCGGCACCCGGCGGCGCAGCGCGATCAGCTCCCGGTAGAACGTCAGCATCGACGCGTGCTCCGGCTTGGCCAGCTCGGACCAGTCGAGCTTGGAACGCTCGAAGGTGGCCGGGTCCTGCGGGTCGGGCACGTCCGCCTCGGCCCAGCCGTGCCGGGCGAACTCCCGGCGCCGGCCGGTCTGCACCGCGGCGGCCAGCTCGGGCTCGGGGTGACTGGTGAAGTACTGCCAGGGGCTGGTCGCCGCCCACTCCTCCCCCATGAACAGCATGGGCGTGAACGGCGAGGTGAGCAGCAGCGTGGCGGCGACCTTGAGCAGGGCCGGCGACAGCGTGGCGGTGAGCCGGTCGCCGACCGCGCGGTTGCCGATCTGGTCGTGGTTCTGCAGGAAGGCGACGAACCGGTGGCCGGGGATCCGCTGCCGGTCGACCGGACGGCCGTGCCGGCGCCCGCGGAAACTGGACCAGGTGCCGGCGTGGAAGAAGGCGCCCTCCAGCACGGTCCGCAGGCAGTCCAGCGAGCCGAAGTCCCCGTAGTAGCCCTGGCGCTCGCCGGTGACCAGCGAGTGCAGGGCGTGGTGCACGTCGTCGTCCCACTGGGCGTGCAGCCCGTAGCCCCCGCCCTCGCGCGGGGTGATCAGTTTCGGATCGTTCAGGTCGGACTCGGCGATCAGCGACAGCGGCCGGCGCAGGTGGCTGGAGAGCGCCTCCACCTCGACGGCCATCTGCTCCAGCAGGTGCACCGCGCCCTCGTCGTGCAGCGCGTGCACGGCGTCCAGCCGGAGGCCGTCGATGTGGTAGTCGCGCAGCCACATCAGCACGCTGTCGACGATGTAGCGCCGGACCCCGTCGGACTCCGGGCCGTCCAGGTTGAGCGAGCTGCCCCAGGTGTTGCTGCCGGTGCTCAGGTAGGGAGCGAACATCGGCGCGTAGGCCCCGCTCGGGCCGAAGTGGTTGTAGACCACGTCGAGCACCACGCCGAGACCTTTGTCGTGGGCCGCGTCGACGAAGCGCTTGAGACCGTCGGGACCGCCGTAGGCCTCGTGCGGCGCGAACCAGCAGACCCCGTCGTAACCCCAGTTGTAGGTGCCGTTGAAGGCGTTCACCGGGAGCAGCTCGACCAGGTCGACGCCGAGCTCGACCAGGTGGTCCAGCTTCTCGATGGCGGCGTCGAAGGTGCCGGCCGGGGTGAAGGTGCCGACATGCATCTCGTACATCACCGCGCCGGGCAGCTGCCGGCCGGTCCAGGCCTGATCGGTCCAGGCGAACGCGGAGTGGTCGTAGACCCGGCTGGGGCCGTGCACGCCGTTCGGCTGCCAGGCCGAGCGCGGATCGGGAAGCGGGTTGTCGACGTCGGGGAGCAGGAACGCGTAGTCGCTGCCCGGGGACGCGGACGGCACGTCGAGCCGCCACCAGCCGTCGTCGCCGGACTCCATCGCACGGTCGGCGCCGTCGATCAGCAGTCGCACCGGCTTCTCGGGTGCCCAAACCTCGAAGAGAGTCATTCTTTCACCAGGAGCGCGACGGGATAGGTGTGCAGCAACTCGGCGACCGACAGGCGATTCCCACCGTAGCTGGTATTCGTGAACACTTCCGTCCAACTATGTCCGTCCAGTGACAGCGTGGTGTCGTGCCAGCCGCCGTGGCGTGACAATCCGACCGGCAGCCGGGTCGCGACCGCCACCACGCCGCCCCGGTCGAAGGCGAGCACGTGCTCGCCCACCCGCCCGTCGGCGAAGATCGGGCGGTAACCGCTGAACAGCTCCGGCCGCTGCCGGCGCAGCCGCAGCACCCGGCTGGTGACCAGCAGTTTCGCGGCGCCGGTCTCGTCCACCGGCGGCAGCCAGCCGTCGTCGAGGCGGCCCAGCAGCTCGCGCCGGGCGGCGAAGTCCACCGGGCGGCGGTTGTCCGGGTCGACCAGCGAGTAGTCCCAGAGCTCGGTGCCCTGGTAGACGTCCGGCACGCCGGGCATGGTGAGCTGCACCAGCTTCTGCCCGAGCGAGTTGGACCAGCCGGGCGGGGTGATCGAGGCGGCGAAATCGGCCACCTCCCGGTGCAGGGCCGGGTCGTCGTAGATGCGGTCGACCATCTCCCGCAACGCCGTCTCGAACTCCTCGTCCGGGCGCTGCCACGTGGTCGCGCTGCCCGCCTCACGAGCGGCCTTCTGCGCGTACGCCTGCAGTCGCTCCCGGGAGATCGGCCACGCGCCCACCGCGACCTGCCAGATCAGATGGGCCAGGCTGGGGTCCGGGAGCGGAGCGAACCGGACCCAGCGGCGAACCACCTCGGTCCAGTCACCGGGCACCTCGGAGAGGACTGCCAGCCGGGCCCGCACGTCCTCGCCGCGCTTGGTGTCGTGGGTGGAGAGCGAGGTCATCGAGTCCGGCCAGTCGAGCTGCCGCTCCTCGGCCGCGTGGTGGAACTCGTCGGCGGAGACGCCGAACTTCGCCGGGTCGTTGCCGACCTCGTTGCGGGCGACGAACCGGGTCCAGCGGTAGAACGCGGTGTCCTCGACGCCCTTGGCCATCACCGCCCCGGTGAACTGCTGGAACCGGATGGCCAGCTCGTCGCCGGGGTTGCGCAGGCGGCCGGTGAGCTGGTCCAGCGCGGAGATCAGCTGCGGGCGGCGGCGCCCCGCCTCGGAGCGGGCCACCGCCAGCTGGCGGGAACCTTCCGGCAGGTAGGAGCGGTAGACCGGGAAGCATGCGGCAAGCTCGGCGAGGGCGCGCGGCGCGCCCTCGATGTCGGGTACGAGCCGCGCCAGGCGGGCGAGCTCGGCGGCGAGCAACTCGGTGGCGACCGCGTACTTGCACTGGTGCACCAGGTCCTGCCAGGACGTCTCGCCGCCGGTCAGGTGGTGGTCCAGGGTGTCGAAGAAGGCCTCCGTGCCGGGATCCACGAAAACACCGTTGACCTGCGCCATCGCGTCGTAACCGGTGGTGCCGGCGACCGGCCAGCGGGGCAGCCGCTCACCGGGCTCGAGGATCTTCTCCACCACCAGCCAGGCGTCCGGCGCCGCCTCCCTCAGCCGGGCCAGGTAGCCGCCGGGGTCGCGCAGCCCGTCCGGGTGGTCGACCCGGATGCCCTGCGCGATGCCCTCGCGGTACCAGCGCAGGATCTCGGCGTGCGTGGCGTCGAAGACCTCCGGGTCCTCGACCCGCAAGCCGGCCAGGTCGACGATCGCGAAGAACCGGCGGTAGTTCAGCTCGGCGTCGCCGCGGGTCCAGTTGACCAGCTCGTAGTGCTGCCGGTCGTGGACCTCCCGGGCGGTGCCCTCGCCGGTGCCGTCGGCGATCGGGAAGCGCTTGTCGTAGTAGCGCAGCTCGCCGTCCTCGACGCGCAGCTCGTCGAGGGCGTCCGGGTCGTCGGCCAGCACCGGAAGCAGCAGCCGGCCGCGCGACCAGTCGATGTCGTAGAAGCCCGAGAACTCGGATTTCTGGCCCTTTTTCAGGACGTCCCACCAGGTGGGGTTCACGTGCGGCACCGCCACCCCGGCGTGGTTCGGCACGATGTCGACCACGAGGCCGAGGTCGGCGGCCTGGAGCGCACGGTGCAGCGCCCGTAGGCCGTCCGCGCCGCCGAGCGCCGGGCTGACCTGCGAGTGGTCCACGACGTCGTAACCGTGTTCGGAGCCGGGGGCCGCGGTGAGCAGCGGGGCGGAGTAGAGGTGGCTCACCCCGAGGTCGGCCAGGTAGTCGGCGAGCTCGGCGGTGGTCTGTAGCGGGAAGTCGGGACGGACCTGGACTCGATAGGTACTGCTCGGGGGCATTTACACCGTCCTGTCGAGCACGATGAGGGACCGGTCCGGCACCCAGATCTTGTGTCCGGCCTCCACGACGGACGGGCGATCGGGGGACGGATCGGCGGTTTCGATGACTCTTTCCCACTTCTCCCCGTACTCCGCGGGAGGCGTGGTGAACTCGAGCGGCGCGTCGTGCGCGTTGAAGAAGAGCAGGAACGAGCTGTCCACGTGGCGCTGGCCGTACTGGCCGCGCTCGCGGATGCCCTCGCCGTTGACGAAGAGCGCGACCGCCCGGCCGAAGTCGTTGCCCCAGTCGTCGCCGGCCATCTGCCGGCCGTCCGGGGTGAACCACTCCAGGTCGGGCAGCGGGTCGCCGCCGCCGCGGGCGGTCACCGGCAGGCCGGTGAAGAACCGGCGCCGCTGGAACACCTGGTGCCGGTGCCGGAACGCGGTCAGCTTGCGGGCGAAGTCCAGCAGCTGCTCGTCGGCGTTCTCCCAGTCGATCCAGCTCAGCTCGTTGTCCTGGCAGTACGCATTGTTGTTGCCGTGCTGGGTGCGGCCCAGCTCGTCGCCGTGCGAGATCATCGGAACGCCCTGGCTGAGCATCAGCGTGGCCAGGAAGTTGCGCCGCTGCCGGGCCCGCAGCTGCAGGACCTTCTCGTCGTCGGTGGGCCCCTCGATGCCGCAGTTCCACGACCGGTTGTGGCTCTCGCCGTCCCGGTTCTCCTCGCCGTTGGCCTCGTTGTGCTTGTCGTTGTAGGAGACCAGGTCGTTGAGCGTGAACCCGTCGTGCGCGGTCACGAAGTTGATCGAGTGGAAGGGCTTGCGCCCGTCGTCCTGGTAGAGGTCGGCCGACCCGGTGATCCGGGAGGCGAACTCGGCCAGGGTGGCCGGCTCGCCGCGCCAGAAGTCGCGCACGGTGTCCCGGTACTTGCCGTTCCACTCGGTCCAGTTCGGCGGGAAGTTGCCGACCTGGTAGCCGCCGGGGCCGACGTCCCACGGCTCGGCGATCAGCTTCACCTGGCCGACCACCGGGTCCTGCTGCACCACCTCGAAGAAGGTGGAGAGCCGGTCCACGTCGTAGAACTCGCGGGCCAGCGTCGAGGCGAGATCGAAACGGAAGCCGTCCACGTGCATCTCGGTCACCCAGTAGCGCAGCGAGTCCATGATCAGCTGGAGGCTCTGTGGGCTGCGCACGTTCAGGCTGTTACCCGTACCCGTGTAGTCCATGTAGAACTGCGGCTGGTCGTCCACCAACCGGTAGTAGGTCCGGTTGTCGATGCCCTTGAGGCTGAGCGTCGGACCGAGATGGTTGCCCTCGGCGGTGTGGTTGTAGACGACGTCGAGGATCACCTCCATACCGGCCGCGTGCAGCGCCTTCACCATGCCGCGGAACTCCTGGGTCTGCTGGCCCAGCGAGCCCATCGCCGAATACCCGTGGTAAGGCGCGAAGAAGCCCAGCGTGTTGTAGCCCCAGTAGTTGCGCAGCCGCAGGTCGTGCAGCCGGTTGTCGTGGACGAACTGGTGCACCGGCATCAGCTCGACCGCGGTCACCCCGAGGCTCTTCAGGTGCTCGATGATCGCCGGGTGGCCGATCGCCGAGTACGTGCCGCGCATGTCCCGCGGAATCTCCGGGTGCCGCTGGGTGAGCCCCTTGACGTGGGTCTCGTAGATCACCGAGTGGTGGTACGGGATGTCCGGCCGGCGGTCGTTGCCCCAGTCGAAGTAGGGGTTCACCACCACGCCCTTGGACATGTACGGCGCCGAGTCGAGGTCCGACATCTGGTCCGGGTTGGCGAAGTCGTACGCGTACAGCGACGGGTGCCACTCGATGTCCGAGTCGACGGCCCGCGCGTACGGGTCGAGCAGCAGCTTGTGCGGGTTGCACCGCAGTCCCCGGTGCGGCTCGTACGGCCCGTAGACCCGGTAGCCGTACCGCTGCCCCGGCTCCACACCCGGCAGGTACGCGTGCCAGACGAACGCGTCCTGCTCGTGAAGCTGCACCTTCCGCTCGTTGCCCGACGGGTCGAACAGGCAGAGCTCGACCGCCTCGGCCACCTCGGAGAAGATCGCGAAGTTCGTGCCGGTCCCGTCGTACGTGGCACCCAACGGGTACCTGTGACCAGGCCAGACCTGCATGTCGTGCTCCCACCCCTCGGCCGTCGCTGTGCTCGCGACCGCCCGGCGAGCTATGCCCGTCAGAGGGATCGGCTAATCCTGCGCGGCCGCGTCAGTGGTCATTCTCGCGGAATCGACTGCTAACGTCGGCCCGACTGTCCGGTTAGCCGCTGATATCTCCCCGTCCGGGGGTTTGGCGTGTCCCAAATCGAGCATTGAGGCACTGTGCCGCAAACTGATCAGATCACATTCGGTCCACAGGTCTGTGGATCCCTCAGCGAGGACGCCGGCGGAGGCCGGGAATGGCTGGTGACGGACGGGCTCGGCGGATACGCGACGGGAACCGTCAGCGGATTGCGCACCCGCCGCTACCACGCCTTGCTGACCGTTACTGATCAGGACTCAGTGCGCCACGCCGCCCTCGCTGCCCTAGATCTGACGGTGACGCTGCCCTCCGGCGCCAAGATCCCGCTCTTCACCCACCAGTGGGAGTCCGGCGCCCTGGATCCCTGCGGGCACCGCCACCTGGAGACCTTCACCCTCGCCGACGGCCTGCCCCGGTGGCGGTGGCGGATCGGCGACGTGGTCGTCGAGCGGGAACTGGCGATGCGGCACGGGCATCCGTCGCTCGCCGTCGTCCATCGGGTGATCAGCGCGCCCGGCCCGGTGGGACTGGCGATCGCGGCCATGTGCACCTGGCGGGACGCGCACGGTGAGCGGCACGCCGACGGCCCGCCGCTGAGCGTCGAACCGGTCGCCGACGGCGCGGTCGTCGCCGGCGCCTACCGGCTCGCCGGGCCGGGCTGGCAGCCCGGCGGCTCCTGGCACCTGGGCGTGCACACCCGCCTGGAGGCCGAGCGCGGCCTGCCCGCGACCGAGGATCTGCTGCTCGCCGGCACCTTCTTCCAGCAGGCGGGCCCGGGCGATGCGGTGGAGATCTCCGCCTGGGCCGGCGAGCTGGGCGACCGGCCGCCGGCCGCGCAGGTGGTCATCGCGGCCGAGCGCGAGCGCGCTCACCACCTGGTCACCGCCGCAAAAGCCGAGGGGTACGGGGGAACGCTCGCACTCGCCGCCGACCGGTTCGTGATCCGCGCCCCGGACGGTCCCGACGTGGTGGCCGGCTATCCCTGGTTCGGCAGCTACCTCGGCGACACGATGACCGCCTACGAGGGGCTGTTCCTGGACACCGGGCGTGCCGAGGAGGGCCGGGAGCTGCTGATCGCCCGAACCCGGCTGGCCGCCCGCTCCCCCGCCGACCCCACCGAGCCGTGGCAGCGCCATGACAGTCTCGACGCACCGTTGTGGCTGGTCCATGCCGTGGACCGGCACGTCAGCCGGACCGGGGACAGCGACCTGGCCGCTCAGCTCGCGATGTCGCTCGGCCGGCTGCTGCGGCGCCGGCTCAGCGGCGCGGGGCCGCTCAGCGTCGACCCTACCGACGAGCTGCTGCGCCTGCGGCAGCCACCCGGGCACGACGCCGGGAGCTGGATGAACGGCTGGACCGAGGACGGGCCGGTCACCCCGCGGATCGGCAAACCGGTGGAGATCAACGCGCTCTGGGTGAACGCGCTCGCCGCCATGTGCGACCTGCTCGCCGAGGCCGGCATCGACGACACCGAGCCGCGCGCCCGGCACGCCCGGGCCCGGGAGTCGTTCGTGGCCCGGTTCCCCGCCCCGGAAGGTTGGCTCTACGACGTGGTGGAAGGGCCGCCGTCCACCTATCCGCTCGGCGCCGGGGCGCACCACGACGACCCGTCGCTGCGCCCGAACCAGTTGCTCGCCTGGTCGCTGCCGCACGCGCCGATGCGGGGACAGGACGGCGCCGCGGTCCGTACCCTCGGGGAGACCCTGCTCACGCCGCTCGGCCTGCGCACGCTCGCCCCGAACGAGTACGGCTACCAGGGCCGGCACCGCGGTGGGCGGGACGACCGGGACATGGCGTACCACCAGGGCACCGTGTGGCCGTGGCTGATCGGCCCGTACGCCGACGCCCTGGCCGCGACGGGCCGGCCGGACGAGGGCCTGCTCACCGGCCTGGAAGCGCACCTGTCCGAGTGGGGTGTCGGCTCGGTGAGCGAGACAGCGGACGGCGACGCCCCGCACCGGGCCACCGGCTGCCCGTTCTCCGCCCGGGCCGTCGCCGAGGTACTGCGAGTGAAACGAAGGTTTGGCTGATGCGCGTACTGATGCTGTCGTGGGAATACCCGCCGCTGCTGGTCGGCGGGCTCGGCCGGCACGTGCACGCGCTCGCCACCACGCTGGTCGCGGCCGGGCACGACGTCACCGTGGTGACGCGGCACGCGCCCGGCGCCCTCCTCGAGGAATACACCGAGGGAGTACGGGTGATCCGCGCCCCCGACGACCCGCCCGCCTTCGAGACCGACGGCGGGAACCTGCTCGGCTGGGCGATGGCGTTCAACCACACGCTCACCCGGGCCGCCCTGCGCGCCGCCCGCACCGGCCGCTACGACGTGGTGCACGCCCACGACTGGCTGGTCGCGCACGCCGCCATGACCCTGCGCGAACACCTGGACGTGCCGCTGGTCGCGACGGTCCACGCCACCGAGTCCGGGCGGCACCAGGGCTGGCTGCCGGCCGCGCACAACCGCACCATCGACGACATCGAACGCTGGCTGGCGACCGGGGCGGTGCGCACGATCGTCTGCTCGGCGTACATGAAACGCGAGGTCGGCCGCCTGTTCGGGGTGCCGGCCGGGCGCACCGACGTGGTCTTCAACGGGGTCGACGCGCTGCGCTGGCGGGCCCGGCCGCGTGCGGTGGCCGCGGCCCGCGCGCGCTATGCCGGTGACGGGCCGCTGATCAGTTACGCCGGGCGGCTCGTCTACGAGAAAGGTGTGCAGCATCTGCTGGCCGCGGTTCCGATCCTGCGGGAACGGCATCCCGGCCTGCGCGTGGTGATCGCGGGTGACGGCCCCTACCGGGCGGAACTGGAAGCGCTGGGCACGCCCGAGGTGACGTTCGCCGGGTTCCTCGGCGGGCACGAGCTGACCGCGCTGATGGGCGCCTCGGACTGCTACGTGGTGCCCAGCATCTACGAGCCGTTCGGCATGGTGGCGCTGGAGGCGGCGGCCGCGGGAACCCCGGTGGCGGTCGCGGACACCGGTGGGCTGGCCGAGATCGTCGAGCACGGTGTGACCGGGGTCAAGTTCACGCCGGGCGACCCGGCCGCGCTGGCCGCGGTGACCGGGTCGGTGCTGGCCGACCGGGAGTACGCCCGCGCTCTGGCGCTGCGCGCCGCCCGCCGGGTCCGGGAGGACTTCAACTGGCCGGCGATCGCGGAGAGCACCGTCGCCGTCTACGAGCTGGCCCGCGCCACCGACGCCGGGCGGGTCGCCCGGGAGGCGGAGAGCCTGCTCGCCCACGTCCCCACCTCGCGGCCCGCACTCCTGAGAACCACCGTGTGAACCGGGGGTGCGCTCCGCACCCCCCACTCGCCACAGCCGGGAGGGACAGCCCGCGGTGTGTGGATTTCGGGGGCTTCGCGCCGGAGATCCACGCAGCGGGAGACGTGCTTAAGCCCGGCGGTCGCGCTGCGGCCTGGAGTGGCGCTCAGCTCGCGCTTGGCCACGGGAGCCGTAGTTCGACGGGCGTGGTGGCCCGTACCTCGAATGGGATTTCAGGGACTGCCGCGGCTCGCGCTGTAGATCGAGAGGCCGGTGTAGGCCGCGGAGAGCAACGGCGTGGCGACGCCGTGCCGCGCGGCCTCGGCGACCATGTCGCCGATGATCGCGTCGGCTTCGACCGGCAGGCCCTGGGACAGGTCGCGGTACATCGACGAGGTGGTCGGCTCGGTCGTGGAGATCGCGGTCTCCAGCATGGCCAGCGCCTTGGGGCGCGGTGCGTGACCGGCCGCGGTGGCGACCGCGATGGCTTCGGCGGCGAGCGCCTGGCCGAACGCCGCGCCGCCGGGCGCCGCGTTGATCGCGCCGATCGAGGCGCGCATCAGCGTGGTGGCCGCGCCGAGCGTGGCCAGCAGGACCCACTTCTCCCACATCTCGTGGAGGATCGACGAGGACGCCCGGGCGTCGAAGCCGGCGCCGGTCAGGGTGGCCGTCACCGCCTCCAGCCGGTCGTCGGGGCCGCCGTCGAGCGGGCCGAAGGCGAGCCGGTGCAACCCGGTCATCTGGACGATGTCGCCCTCGCCGTCCAGGGTGGCGTGGATCATGCAGACGCCGCCCCAGGCGCGTTCCGGGCCGAACGCGCCGGTCATCGCCTCGACGTGCCGCATGCCGTTGAGCAGCGGGATGATCACGGTGCGCGGGCCGACCGACGGGGCGAGATCGGCCAGGGCCGACTCCAGCGAGTAGCTCTTCACCGCCAGCAGGACCAGGTCGTAGGTGCCGGTCACCGTGGTTTCCGGGTGCAGGACGGCCTGCCCCTTGATCCGCAGCCCGCGCTCGGCGAGCCGGGCGGCGCGGCCCGGCCGGACCAGGAACGTCACGTCCCGGCCGGCCTGCAGCAGGCGTCCGCCGAAGTACCCGCCGGTCGCGCCGGCCCCAACGACGAGGGTCCGCACGTCAGCCCAGCAGCTCGTCGTCGAAGCACCAGCGCCAGTGCTCGCCCGGCTCGAACGAGCGCATCACCGGATGTCCCTCGGCGGCGTGGTGCGCGGACATGTGCCGGCGCGGCGAGGAGTCACAGCAGGCCACCAGGCCGCAGCCGAGGCAGAGGCGCAGGTGCACCCAGTTGTGGAAGCCTTCGGACACGCACTGCGTGCACCCGTCGGCGTAGGCGGTCAGCGGCGCCGGCTCGCCGGCTTCCTTGAGATGCTGGCAGGTCAATCGTCACTCCGTTGCAGCTGGGACTCTTCCAGGTCGAGCTCGCGCTGGGCGCGGACCAGCACCTCCTCGGGGATCCGCCCCTCGTTCCGGGCGATCTTGAAGACGTGCCGCTCGGCTTTGATCATCTCGCGACGCAATCGACCGTACGCCGCCGACGGGGTTTCCCGCTCCTGGCTGCCGAGCCGTTCCCAGGCGTTGTTGGACCGGCTCTCCACCAGACCGCGCAACCGCTCCACGACCGAGGTGGGCGCGCCGCCGGCGTGCTGCTCCAGCGCCTCCAGCGCGGCCCGGCTCGCTGTGTGCTGCACACCGGCCTCGGCCAGGGCGTCCTCGGCGCTGCTGTCCTCGCGGACGCGCAGCCGCCGCGCCACCCAGGGCAGCGTGGTGCCCTGCACCAGCAGGGTCAGCACGATGATCGCGAACGCGACGAAGACGAACAGCTCGCGCGGGTACTCGGGTACGCCGTCGACGCCGGGCTCCGGCAGGGTCTGCGCCGCGGCCAGCGTCACCACGCCGCGCATGCCGGCCCAGGCGATGACGGTCGGCACCGTCGGCGGCGGCCGGTCCTCCCGGTTGCGGATCCGCGGGATGAGCCGCGCGAGATAGGTGGCCGGGTACATCCAGAGGAACCGGATCAGCACCAGCGCCCCGAAGACTACCGCGGTGACCTGCACGGTCGTCGCCATGTCGGTCTCGATGCTGCTCACCACGGTCCGCAGCTGAAGACCGACCAGCAGGAAGACGACGCCCTCCAGCAGGAAGTTGATCAGCCGCCAGACCGCTTCCATCTGCAACCGCGACGAGGCGGAGAGCAGGTAGGGGATCCGGTGGCCCAGGTAGAGGCCGGCGATCACCACGGCCACCACGCTGGAGGTGTGCAGCTCCTCGGCGACGATCACCACGATGAACGGGGTGAGCAACGCCACCGCGTCGTCCAGCAGCGGGTCCTCGATCTTGCGGTGCACCCAGGCCGCCGCGACCGCGAACCCGAACCCGATCAGCAGGCCACCACCGGCCTTGAGCGCCACCTCGCCGGCGATCTCGGCGAACCCGACCGCGGCGCCGGCCAGCGCCCCCGCCGCGACCCGCACCATCACCAGAGCGGTCGCGTCGTTCAGCAGGCTCTCGCCCTCCAGGATGGTGACCACCCGGCGCGGCAACCCCACCCGGCGCGCGATCGCCGTCGCGGAGACCGCGTCCGGCGGCGCGACGATCGCGCCCAGCGCGACGCACGCCGCCAGCGGCACCTCGGGCAGAAGCATGTGTACGAGGTAGCCGATCACCAGCGCGGTCAGCACCACGAGGCCCACCGCGAGCAGCAGGATGGGCCGTAACGCGAGCCGGAACGCGGGCACCGAGGTCTGCAGCGCGGCGACGTAGAGCAGCGGCGGCAGGATCCCGATCAGCACCAGCTCGGGCTCGAGGTGCGCCTCCGGGAAACCCGGAACGTAGGACAACCCCAGCCCGGCGACCAGCAGCACCAGCGGCGCCACAAAACCCAGCCGGCGGGCCAGAGCCGCGCCCACGACCGAGATCGCCACCAGTACGACCGTGTCGATGATGCCTTCCATGCCGGGAAGCTTAGAGACTCCCGGATCGATGGTTCAGGTGGTGCTCACCACCTGCGAGCGCGCCACCGTCCTGGTAGTGGTCCCCTCCAGGCCGGTCTGCCTCATCACCACGTCGACCGAGAAGACGTAGTCGGTCCCCGGCTCCAGCCCGGTGACCGTGGCGCTCACGTCACCGCAGGTCTCCGGCGCGGCCTGGGTCCAGCCCACCTCGCTCTGCGCGCCGACCCGCAGATCCTGGCTGATCGCGGTCACCCGGTAGTCGACGATGTTGCTGCCGCCCGGGTGGTACCAGGTCACGACGGCCTCGGTGCTGGCCGGCTCCACGTCCAGGCCGTTGATGCCGCCGGCGCTCTGCACCGGCGTACAGCTCGCGCCGGGTTTCGCGGCCGGGGAACCGGAGGCGCTGGGCAGCGGGGGCAGCGTCAGGCTCGGGGTCGGCGAGGCAGTGCCGAACTTCACGGTCGGCGACGGCGTCGCCTTGCCCTCCTCGACCAGGAGCCACTCGGCGCCGCCGACCGCGTCCCGCTCGATCGGGGTGGCCTCGGAGGCGCACCCGGCGAGCAGCAGCGGCAGCGCGATGACGGACAGGGCGACGGCCGACCTCTTGCGATATCCCAGCACGTCAGGGAGATCGGGCCGTCGCCCGCGATGCTTAGCCGTTCCGGTAGTGGATCGCGGCACGCCGCGCCAGATCCTTGGTGGCCGCCGAGTTGACCCAGGTGCCGAGGATCATGCCGGCGCCGGGGATCATCTTGGCGAACACCCGCCGGGCCGCACGCACCCCGGCCATCTGCGCGAGCCGCACACCCATGGTGATCAGTACGCGGGTGAGCGGCCGCCCGGAGTTGCCGGTGAAGAGCCGGCTGGCTCGTTCCCGGCCGGCCGCGACCCCGAGCGCGATCCGCGCGGTCTCGCCGATCCGGTGCACTTTCTGCAGGACCAGGAGCTCGGTGGCCCGCTCCTGGGCGGTCGGGTCGGCGCCGAACGCGGCGGCGATGTGCAGCACCATCCGGGCCTGGGTCCAGGCCAGGACGCCGACGTCGAGCACCGCGCCGGGCAGCCCGGCGGCGCCGGAGACCGCACCGGAGACCCGGGCCAGCGTGGTGAAGTGCTTGACCGCCAGCGCGGCCAGTTCCTCGGGGCCCAGCTCGGGCCGCTCGGCCCGTTTCTGCTCGACCCAGCGGTCGGCCTCCGGGCCGAGCCGGCGGACCGCTTCCAGGGCCAGGTGTTCAGGGGCGTACTGCGGGTCGGCCTTCATCCGGGACCAGAGCGTCCCGGGCGGCGTGGTCGTTTCGAACGGGGTGGCGATGGGTTGCGTCACAGTTCAACTCCGAAGGGGGGCTGCACCTCATTGTGACGCCCCTCCGCACGTAAGTGATCATCGCAGTTGGTGGAATGAACGACGCTGGTTCACTGTTGGCACAGGAACCCGCTTGCTTACGAGGAGGTCCGCAGCGTGCTTGATCCACACGGGCTCTACGAGGTGGCCGGTGATCTGCCGACCCTGGACAGCCCGGTGCTCATCCAGGCGCTCACCGGTTTCGTCGACGCGGGCAGTGCGATTCAGCTCGCCCGGGAACACCTGCTGGAGCACCTGGAGAGTGAGGTCATCGCCACATTCGACCTCGATCAACTGCTGGACTACCGGTCCCGCCGCCCTCCGATGATCTTCGTGGCCGACCACTTCGAGAGCTACGAGGACCCCAAGCTCGCCCTGCACCTGGTCACCGACCAGCTCGGCACCCAGTTCCTCCTGCTCGCCGGCCCGGAGCCGGACCTGCAGTGGGAGCGGTTCATCGCGGCGGTCACCGCGCTCATCGACCAGCTCGGCGTGCGGGTGACGGTCGGCCTCAACGCCATCCCGATGGCCGTGCCGCACACCCGCCCGGTCGGCGTCACCGCGCACGCCACCGACAAACGGCTGCTCGGCGACCACGAGTCCTGGCTGCAGCGGGTGCAGGTGCCGGCCAGCGTCGGCAACCTCCTCGAGTTCCGGCTCGGGCAGTCCGGCCACGACGCCCTCGGCTACGCCGCGCACGTGCCGCACTACCTGGCCCAGACCGGCTACCCGGCCGCCGCCGAGCTGCTGCTCGACTCGGTCTCCGCCAGCACCGGCCTGGCCCTGCCGACCGGCGGGCTGCGCGAGGCCGCCGCGCTGGTCCGCGAAGAGGTCGACAAGCAGATCGCCGACGACGAGCAGGCCGGCCGGCTGGTCACCTCGCTCGAAGCGCAGTACGACGCGTTCCTGCGCGGCCGCCAGGGCAACCTGCTGGCCGACTCGGACTCCCCGCTGCCGACCGCCGAGGAGCTCGGCGCCGAGCTGGAGCGCTTCCTCGCCGAGCAGAGCCGCGACGACGGCTAGCGTTTGATCAACCAGTCGAGCACGCCTGGGAGCTGCTGGTCCCAGTACTCCCAGGTGTGCGCGCCGGGCCCGAAAGCGGCGTCCAGCTCGACGCCCGCCCGGGCGCAGGCCTGCACGAAACGCCGGTTCTGCGCCAGCAGGTGATCCTCGGCGCCGCAGCGCAACATCAGCCGCGGCAGCGCCGCGCGGTCCGCGACGCGGACCAGATGCAGCAGATCCTCCTCGCCACCGGCCACGTGCCGGTCGGCGAAAACCCGCGCGACCAGGGCACGCATGTGCGGTCGCCGGTCATGTTCCTGCATGTACGCCATATCGAGCGCCCCCGAGAGTGTGGCGGCGGCCGCGAACCGCTCCGGCTCGCGCAGCGCCCACTTGATCGCGCCGTAGCCGCCCATCGACAGGCCGGCGACGAAGGTGTCCTCACGACGGCCGGACACCCGGAAGAACCGGTTGACGATGCCAGGCAGCTCCGCGGACAAAAAGTCCCAGAAGCGCATCCCATATGCCTCGTTGGCGTAGAAGCTGCGGTGCACCTGTGGCATGACCACGGCGAGCCCGCGCTCCCTGGCATAGCGCTCCACCGACGTGAACCGGGTCCAGCCGGTGTGGTCGTCGGTCAGGCCGTGCAGCAGGTACAGCAGCGGCGGCGGATTCTTCGTGCTGCCGCCAGGCCTCTCGGCGTCGTCGCCGTCGGGCAGCAGCACGGTCATCGAGGTGCTCAACTCCAGTGCCTCGGAGTCGAAATCGCAGCGGATCACGGCCATGCCCACAGTCTCCGTCATGCGCGGCCGTCCAGTTGGGAATGTCGTACCCGTCGATTAGAATGTATGTACGAAAGAGGGGCCCTGAGCTGCGGATCTTCGGCGCTTACGGGCGCTCGCAGCGCGAGTGAGGAGACCGACGTGACCACGTCCACCCTGTCCACGATCTCGACCACCCCCGTGCCCGTGATCCCTCCGTATGCGACGATGCTCGGCTTCACCCGCTACGTGTCTCGCACCGGCCCCGCCAAGGCCACGTTCGTCGGTGGACTGCGCCGCCAGCGGGAGCGGCGGAGCGGCTTCAACCCGCACGGCCAGCTCGTCAAGGCTTTGAAGGCGGACATCGCCTTCCGCACCGGCGGCAGCTATCTCACCGGCGTGATCGACCTGGTGAAGGATCGCTGGAAGCCGCTCTACGAGGCGCTGCGCGCCGGCGCCCGCACCTATCTCGACTCGCTCGGCGACCCCGAGCTGGTCAGCCTGGCCCAGACCCGCGACGCCATCGCCGCCGTCGGCCCGCTCGCAGTGAAAATCAACCCGCACTTCGGCCTGCGTTATGAGGACGGTCGCCGGGAAGCGGTCCGGCTGCACTTCGACGAGGAGCCGCCGAGCGCCGAGGCCACGACCGCGATGCTGCACCTGATGGCCCGCCACATGGACCAGATCCTTCCGAACGCCGAGCCGGTCCTGGTCGACCTGCGCCGCGGCGTCACGCATCGCATCGACCCCGCTGCCCGCCCCGGCGACGTCGAAAGCTGGCTCGCCGGCGAGGCGGCGGCGTTCACCGCCATGTGGTCGGCCACCGCCAGCCCAGCCACCAGCCCAGCCGCCTGATCATCTGCCGCCCGCCGCCGCCGCTGCCGCTGCCCGCCCGGCGCCGGCGCCGGGCGGGCAGGCCAGCGGGAGCTGCCCGCCCGGCGTGCCGTTCCTCGCTGCTCAGTGCCCCTCCCCGCCAGCGTTCCCCGGCGTGCGGTTCCTCGCCGCTCCCTGACCCTCCCCGCCAGCGTTCCCCGGCGTGCGGTTCCTCGCCGCTCCCTGACCCTCCCCGCCAGCGTTCCCCGGCGTGCGTGCGCGCCGGGGAACGCTGTGCGTTGCGGGCCCTTCCGCCGGGCGCTGTCCGCTCTTGTTGGTTTCGCTTTCGCGGTCCTGTCCGGGCAGTCTCCCGAGCTGCCTTGTCCAGGCGCTCGCGCACCCGGAACTGCCTCATCCGAGCTGCCCTGTCCAGGCGCTCGCGCACCCGGAACTGCCTCATCCGAGCTGCCCTGTCCAGGCGGTCTCGCATCCGGGCGTCTCATCCGGGCGCAGATCGTGGCGTTCGAAGGTTCGCCCGCTTCCGTGCGCTCCGCGACAGCCGCTTCTGCGCGCTACATGCGTGACGGCTCACCCCCGGGGGCTGGCTGACTCGCAGTGCTGCCATTGGCCCATCATGCGAGCACTGCCGGTCAGCCAAGCCAACCGGCCGACCCTCAACGCTGCCACCCGCCCACCAAGCGAACACTGCCGGTCAGCCAAGCCAACCGGCTGACTCCCAGCGCTGCCACCCGCCCGTCATGCGAGCACTGTCCGCCAGCCGAACCGACCGGCTGACTCCCAGCGCTGCCACCCGCCCACCAAGCGAACGCTGTCCGCCAGCCGAAACCAACCGGCTGACTCCCAGCGCTGCCACCCGCCCACCAAGCGAGCACTGTCCGCCAGCCGAACCAACCGGCTGACTCCCAGCGCTGCCACCGGCCCACCATGCGAGCAGTGCTGGTCAGCGGGGTCGGGCGGCTGGCCTGCAACGCTGCCGCTGGCGCGTCGAGCGAGCAGTGCTGGGCAGCCGGATTGGCTGGCTGACCGGAAGTGCTGCGGCTGGGGGGCCAAGCAGGTGCTATGTCCGGCCGGGTTGGACGGCTGACACGGGGTGTCGACTTGAGGCGGATGTGTCCGTGCTGCGCGAAGCCGACGTGGGCCGGCGGGTGGGCTGACTACCCGTGTGACGGATGGGAGCTGGCGTGGCCTCGACGTCGCCGCCTGGGTCGTGGCCCGGCTCTCAGTGGGGTTATTGGGATGGTTGCGCATCGGGGTGGTGGCTAGGCTGCCCACGTGAGTCCGTTCCCGGGCGTTCTGCCGCCTCCGCGCTCCTGACCGGAGCGCCCGCCGCACCGATCGAGCGTCGCTCGGTCGGTGTTCCTGTGCTGCGCTCCGCCAGCGGCCGGAACCGACTCACCTTCTCGGAGCGCACGTGTCCACTTCCATGTCCTCATCCGTCTCGGCCGGTACCCGGCTGAGCCTTCTGCAACTGTCTGCCGCCGGGGTGCTGTGGGGCACCACCGGTGTCGTCGTTCAAGTCGTCGCCGGGCGTACCGGTCTGGGCGCCCTGGCCATCGGGTTCTACCGGCTCGCGGTCGCGGCGATGGTGCTCGTCGCGATCGGTTTCACAGCGCGGCGGCAGATCCTGGCGGCGTTCCGGGCCGCGCCGCTGGCGACGGTGGCGGCCGGGGTGGGCCTTGCCGCGTACCAGGCGCTGTATTTCGTCGCGGTGCGACTCGGCGGGGTGAGCGTTGCGACGGTCGTCAGCCTGGGTCTCGCGCCGGTGCTGCTCAGCGCGTGGGAGACGCTGCGCACCCGGCAGCGTCCCAGCTCGGCCACGCTCAGCGCGTCCATCGCGGCGATCATCGGACTGGTTCTGATCGGCGGCGCGACCATCGAACCCGGAGCCACGGCCGCTGGACTCGGTCTGGTCGCGGCGGTGGCTTCCGGTGTCGTCTACGCCGCTTCCACTGCGGTCAGCAGGCACACTGCGCAGGGCGTACCCCCGCTGGTCTTGACCACGCTCTCCTGCGTGATCGGCGCGGTGGCGCTGGCGCCGCTGGCGGCGCTGGAAGGCCTCGCCTTCGCGCCGGCGCCGGCGCCGGTCGGGCTGCTGGTGTACGCCGGAGCGGTTACGACCGCGCTGGCTTATGCGCTTTTCTACTCCGGGCTGCGGCACACGTCCGGGAGCGTCGCGGTGGTGGTCACGCTGCTGGAACCGGTCACCGCCGCGCTGCTGGCGGTGCTCCTCATCGGTGAGCCGCTCGCCGGGAGCACCATCGTCGGCAGTCTGCTGCTGCTCGGGGCGGTGGCCGCGCTGTATCTGGGCGCCGGGTCGCGGCCGTCGGGCGCATAGGGGCGCTTCGTTCTCCGGTCGCCGTGCCCGCTGGCGCCTTTGGTTGCTCGCGGGCAACGGCGGTCCGTCACGGCAGCGAGGCGGGCGAGCACTCGGGGCAGCAACGCGGGGCGGCGGGCGGCGGGCGGCGGGCGGCGGGCGGGGGGCGGCGAACCCAGGCCGCGGGCGGCGGGCGGCAAGGCAGCGGGCGGCAGGCAGCGAAAGTCCAATCCCAGCCCCATCGGCGACAGGCGGCGAAGAATTTGCACTCAGGGTGTCGAAATAGCCTGCGCATCGGGGTAGCGTCAGCCCACCCCGTTCGCTGTGGAGGCCCCATGGTGTACAAGATCGACGTTCCGGCTCACCTGCTCGGTGGGGACGTGGACGAAGGATACGGGCCGGTGGCCGACGCCTTCCGCCGCAACTTCGCCGAGCACGGGGAAGTCGGCGCCGCCTGCGCCGTCTACCGCGACGGGCGCAAGGTCGTCGACCTCTGGGGCGGCTACCGCGACGGCCGCACCCGCGCGCCGTGGCAGGAGGACACCCTTGTCACCGTCTTCTCCTCCACCAAGGGCGTCTCCGGTCTCGCCGTAGCGGTCGCACACTCGCGCGGCCTGCTGGACTTCGACGCGCCTGTCCGCACCTACTGGCCCGAGTTCGCCGAGCACGGCAAGCACACGATGACCGTCCGCCAACTGCTTGCCCACCAGGGCGGGCTCGCCGCGATCGACCGGCCGCTCAGCGTCACCGACCTGGCCGACCTGGACGTCGTCGCCGCCGCCCTCGCTGCTCAGCGCCCGGCCTGGGAGCCGGGGACCCGGCACGGCTATCACGCCATCTCGCTCGGCTGGTACGAGGGCGAACTCATCCGCCGCGTCGACCCGGCCAAGCGTTCCCTCGGCCGCTTCTTCGCCGACGAGATCGCCGCCCCGCTGGGCATTGAGTTCTACATCGGCCTACCGGACTCCGTCGATCCGGACCGGATCGCGCACATCCACGGCTACAAGCCCGCCGAGTTGCTGCTGCACATGGGTACGATGCCGCGCGGTTTCGTCCTGAACTTCCTCAACCCGCGCAGCGTTACCGCCCGCTCGTTCGCCAACCCGAAGGTGCTCTCGCAGACCGGCAACTACAACCTGCCCGAGGTGCGCCGCCTGGAGCTGCCCGCGGCCAACGGCACCGGTGAGGTCCGGGCGATCGCCCGCGCCTACGGCGACGCGGCCACCGGCGGCGCCGCTCTCGGGCTGACCCCGTCCACGGTGGATGCCCTGGTTCGCCCGGCCGAGCCACCCACCGGCGGCCCGCGTGACGTCGTGCTCCGGGTCGACACCGCATTCTCGCTCGGCTATCTCAAGCCGTTCCCCAGCTTCCGGTTCGGCGCTTCCGGCAATCAGGCGTTCGGTACGCCCGGCGCGGGCGGTTCCTTCGGGTTCGCCGATCCGGAGACCGGCGTCGGTTTCGCCTACGCGATGAACCGCTCCGGTTTCCACATCTGGGACGATCCACGCGAGCTGGCCCTCCGGGAGGCGCTTTACCGCACGGTGCTCGGCGAACGGCCCCAGCACCCCGGCCGCCGGGGGTAGTCAGCTTCCCGCCACGAGCCGCCACGGTTGGCGGTCGTCGGTGGGCCGGCCACCACCGACCACCCGTACCTGATAGGTCGGCCGTGACTCCCCCACCAGCGGGCCCAGATATTCGTGGCCGGTGAGATGGCACCAGGCGGGCAGGTCCAACGGCGCCGCCGGGTCGGTGGCGATGAGCTGGATGATCGTCCCGTCCGGCACCTGCAGGGTGAGCTTGCGCAGCTCCAGCAGCAGTTGCACGCATCGCCGGTCGCCGCCGTCGAGCACCACGGGGGCGTTCATGCGGCAATCGGCAGGTCGGCCAGGCGCCACTCCAGCATGCCGTCCTCCAGCCGGGCCGCCCGGCGACCGTGCGCGGTGAGCATGCGGACCGCCTCGTGGGAGAGCACGCAGTACGCCCCGCGGCAGTACGCCACCACGTCCACATCATCGGGCAGCTCAGCGAGCCGGCCGGCCAGCTCACCGAGCGGAATGGAGACCGCCCCGGGGATGTGGCCGGCCGCATATTCCTCCGCCGGCCGCACGTCCAGCACGACGACGCCCCCGGCGGCCAACCGCCGGCTCAGCTCGTCGCGGCTGACCGCCTCGGTGTCCTCGGCGCCGAGGTAGGCGTCGCGGGCCACAGCGACCTGCGGTGACCGGGTCGCCGCGACGTCGCGCAGGCAGGTGTAGAGCGCGGCGACGTCCGGCCCGGCCAGCCGGTAGTGGATCCTCGTCCCGTCCCGGCGGGTCGCCACCAGCCCGGCCTGCCGCAGCGTCTGCAGATGCGCCGAGCAGGTGGTCAGCCCGAGACCGGCCGCTGCCGCCAGGTGCTCGACGCTGCGCTCGCCCTGGGCGAGCAGGTCGAGGATCTCCAGGCGTTTGCCGCTCCCCAGGGCCTTGCCGACCCGGGCGAGCGCCTCGAACAGCTCCGCCTTGACGACCGGATCACCCACGCTCGACCTCCTCCAAAGTTTCATGGAATAGTGTAGGGCCTCCGACACCCCCCGAAGGAACCGCCCTGATGAGCATCACCACCCCGGTCAGCCGCGAGGTCCTGCACCGCCGCACCCTCACCGTGGTCATGGCGTCGCAGGTGTTCAGCGGCGCCGGCCTGGCCGCCGGCATCACGGTCGGCGCGCTGCTGGCCGAGGACATGCTCGACACCACCAGCCTGTCCGGCCTGCCCTCGGCGCTGTTCACCGCCGGTTCCGCGGCGACCGCCCTGCTGGTCGGCCGCCTGTCACAGCGTTCCGGGCGGCGCGCCGGGCTCACCGCCGGTTATGCCGCCGGCGCACTAGGCGGGGCCGGTGTCGTGCTCGCCGCCACCCTGGACAACATTCTGCTGCTGTTGCTCTCGCTGCTCGTCTACGGCGCCGGTTCGGCCACCAACCTGCAGGCCCGCTACGCCGGCGCCGATCTGGTCGGCCCGTCCCGGCGGGGCCGCGCGATCAGCAGCGTGCTCGTCGGCACGACCCTGGGCGCGGTCGCCGGGCCCAACCTGGTCGCGCCGATGGGCACCCTCGCCGAGCAGTGGGGCGTCCCGGCCCTGGCCGGGCCGTTCGCGCTGGCGACGCTGGCCTACGGCACGGCGGGCGTCCTGATCTTCGCTTTCCTGCGGCCCGATCCGTTGCTGGCCTCCCGCACGCTGCCGCCGGAGGATGTCACGCCCGGTTCGGTGTCCGCCGACCGCGGCGGCCGCCGCTTCACCGGGACCGTCGCCGCCGGCGCCGCCACCATGGTGCTCACCCAGCTCGTCATGGTCGCGGTGATGACCATGACGCCGGTGCACATGCAGGCCCACGGCCACGACCTGCACGCCACCGGCCTGGTGATCGCCATCCACATCGGCGCCATGTACCTGCCCTCGCTGGTCACCGGCGCCCTCACCGACAGGTACGGCCGGGTGCCGATGGCGGTCGCCTCCGGGGTCACGCTGCTCGCCGCCGGCCTGGTGTCCGCCGCCGCGCCCGCCAACGCCGTACCGTTGCTGGCCCTGGCACTCGCCCTGCTCGGTCTCGGCTGGAACCTCGGCCTGGTCTCCGGCACCGCCATGATCACCGACGCCGCCCCGCCGCAGACCCGCGCCAAGACGCAGGGCGCCGTCGATCTGTGCGTCGCTCTCGCCGGCGCGGGCGGCGGCATCGCCAGCGGCATGGTCATGGCCGCCACCAGCTACGCCGCCCTGTCGATCGCCGGCGGCGTGCTGGCCCTGGCCGTCATCCCGTTCGTCGTCGCGAGCGCCGCCCGCTCCCGCGGCGCGGTGAGCTGACCGCGAAAGGGTTGCATCCGGTACCCAGCTACAGGTTTACCGTCGATGACATGACCAGCGAAATCGGCGCGGTGAGCGGCCTGCGCAGCAGCCAGGTCGCGGCTGCGGCCGGCGTCAACCCGCAGACCTTGCGCTACTACGAACGCCGCGGCCTGCTCGCCGAGCCCGACCGCAGCCTCGGCGGCCACCGGATGTATCCGCCCGAGGCGGTCACGGTGCTGCGGGTCATCAAGGCCGCCCAGCGGCTGGGGTTCACCCTCGACGAGGTCGCCGACCTGCTGGACACCGGCCGCCACCGGCACGGACGCCGCCCGGACGCCGGGTTGCGCACCCGCGCACAGCAGAAACTGGCCGAGGTGGAGGCGAAGATCGCCGATCTGCGGGTCATCGCCGGCACGCTGCAGGCCGCCGTAGACGCCGGATGCGACGACCTGGTCACCTGCGCCGGCGAGCCCTGCTGTCCGATTCCGTTCACCGCGATCACGGTGGGCGCACCGGAACCCACCGCCGGCTGAGCGGTTCCGACGGCGCCGGCAGCAAGGTAGCTCACCCGCCACCCGCTCCACCAAGATCAGTCAGGCGCACAGCAGTCGCAACCGCCCTCGCCGACCCGCCGCGGGATCTCCGAGGCCAGCGGTGGAAGGTCCGAAGCCGACGCCGGGAGATCCGAGGCCGGCGGCGGCACGGCGCAGCAGGCATCACCGCGCCAGGCCTCCCGGCCTTCCTTCGCCGCGACCGCGGCGATCACCAAGGCCGCGATCGGGTCGGCCCAGGCCCACCCGAACAGGCTGTTCACGGCCAGACCCACCAGCAAGACCCCGGAGAGGTACGTGCAAAGCAGCGTCTGTTTCGAGTCAGCCACCGCCGAGCGGGAGCCGAGCTCGCGTCCCGCCCGCCGCTGCGCATAGGACAAGCCGGGCATGATCGCCAGGGACAGCACCGCAAGCGTCAGCCCGATCGTGGAGTGCTCCGCCTCCGCCCCGCCGACGAGCGCCCGCACCGACTCCACCGTCACATAGGCGGCGAGCGCGAAGAACGACACCGCGATGATCCGCAGCGCCACCTTCTCCCTCGCCTGCGGATCCCGCCCGGCGAACTGCCACGCCACCGCAGCCGCCGACGACACCTCGATCACCGAGTCGAGACCGAAACCGATCAGCGCGGTCGACGAGGCGACGGTCCCCGCGGTGATGGCGACGATCGCCTCGACCACGTTGTAGGTGATCGTCGCGGCCACCAACAGCCGCACCCGCCGGTTGAGCACCGCGCGGCGCTGCGGCGCGAGAACAGCCATCAGCAGCAGCCTTTCTCCGCCGCATCGGCACAGGCCGACGGGTCGACCGCGAGCACGACCCCGAGCAGATCACCGAGCGCGTGGGCGAGCCGCGGGTCGGCCAGCTCATAGCGGACCCGGCGCCCCTCCGGAACGGCGACCACCAGTCCGCAGCCCCGCAGGCAGGTCAGGTGGTTGGACAGGTTCTGCCGGGTGGTGCCCAGCAGTTGCGCCAGCTCACCCGGATAGCCGGGCCCGTCACGCAGGGCAAGCAGCAGCCGCGCCCGGGTCGCATCGGACAGCGCGTGCCCGAATCGCGCCAGCACCGCCCCATACGTCAAAGTCTCCACACCGCGGACAGTACAGCATTCGCTGTACTGTCCGCAGTTCACCGTCAGGACGGCAGAGCCACAACCCCGTCCTCATCGCTCACGACATGCGCACCCGGCGTGAACCGGCACCCGCCGATCTCCACCGGCACGTCCCGCTCCCCCGCACCGGCCTTGCCGCTGGTGTCGATGTGGCGGCGCATCACGTCAGCGGCACCGGCAGCGTCCCGGTTGATCACGCAGTTCCTGGTGCTCGGCGGCCTTCTGGTCGCGCTCCTGCTGGCTGCGCTCCACCTCGAAGCCGAGCCGCCGGTCGCGTCGAGGGCGCTGATCAGGATGTCGTTGTGCGAGGCCGGGTAGATGGCGGTGTGGAACCGGCGGCGGGCGACCAGGTCGACGAAGCCGGGGTTCTGCGAGCGCGCTGCACGTGCCCACCCTGGCCAAGATGCGCGACGCAATCGCGTGCTGTGCGGTCTTGCCGCCACCTGATCAGCATTACCGCTGGTCGATGCCGCATCATGTGCCGATGCGTTTCAAGATCATCACTGCCGTCGTGGTCGCCGGCGCCCTGCTGGCCGGCTGCTCCTCGTCCTCGTCCTCGTCCTCGTCCAAGAACAAGAACTCGACCACCAAGTCCCGCACCGCCACCAAGAAGCCCAAGCCGACCAAGAACACCCAGGAAGAGCTGCGGGCCGCCGTCCAGGCCTACAGCGACGCCTTCCTCACCGGCGACGCCACCACCGCGTACGGCCTGCTCTCCGACCGCTGCCGCAAGCGGCTCTCGCAGGCCGAGTTCACCGAGACCGTCACCGCGGCCAAGGAGCTGTACGGCAGCCCGCTGCCCTTCCAGAGCTACTCGGCCACCGCCACCGGCGACCTCGCCCGGGTCTCCTACACCTACTCGATCAAGGCGATCAACCAGGAGAAGGAGCCGTGGACCCGGGAGGCCGGCCGTTGGCACCAGGACGACTGCTGAGCGTCAGGCGCGGGTGATCACCGACGACGGGCCCATCACGATGCGCGGGCGTTTCGCCGGCTTGAGCCACTTGAGCAGCTTCACCATGTTCGCCCGGCTCACCGACACACAGCCGGCGGTCGCACCCTTGCCGCTGGCGTGCAGGAAGATCGCCGAGCCGCGGCCGACGTGTGCCGGCCTGCCGGCCACGTACTCGCCGCGCCCGGCGTCCCAGCGCACCTTCCCCGGCTTGTTGAAGTCGATCACCGCGGCGTAGGCGTACTGCTTCGGATAGGCCGCCAGCCGCTCCGCCTGCGACACCCGCCAGGTGCGGTTGCGCGACGCCGACGGCTGGAACAGGTTGTAGGTGCGCGGGTCACGCCGGTCGCCCACCCAGTAGTCGTTGCGGTCGACCTTCCGGTACGGCAACCGGGTGCCGGGATCCGCGCGGACCCCGAACGCCTGCGTGATCGTGAAGGTGCCGACCGGCGTCTGCCCGGTGTCCTGCACGCGGCGGGACGCCCACGCCCATCCGCCGTACCCGGTCCGGGCCGGCATCGCCGTGAAGACCTGCCGCCACCGGCCGTTCGCACCGCGCTGGTAGGCGCGCAGCGTCGCGTGGGTCGACGACCAGCCGCGACCGGTCACCACGATGAGCTGCTTGGCGTTGCCGACGTGGGCCAGATCGTCCGGCAGGGCGGCGGCGGCCGGCGCCGCGGGGACCAGAACCGCCGTCACCACGAGCGCGAGCACCGCCGCAAGCCTTCGCACAGTTACCCAGCGTTGCCGATCTCCGGGCCCGGCCGCAAGACCCTGACGGTCACGCGGCCCGGATGCTCTCCACGATCCGGGCGAATCCCTCGCTGCCGTGCCCGGCGTCGATCTGCCGCCGGATCAGCCGCTGCACCATGTCGACGACCTCGGTGCTGATGCCCTGCTCGGCGCTGGCGGCCACGATGTCGCCCAGGTCGGAGAAGTCGAGGCTCTGCTGCCCGGCCACGGTGTAGTCGCCGCCGTCGATCACGGTGGCGAATCCGTCCAGCTCACCGGCCATCGCCGCCAGCCACGGCGAGGCCATCGCGGCGAAGTCACGGGCCGGCACCCCGGCGGGCGCGACCATCGCGACGCCGTGCATGAACCCGGCGAACATCACGTACATGCCGGCGAGCAGCGCCAGGTCGTAGAGCGAGGCCAGCCCGGCGTCGGCACCGAGGTACCGACTCGCGCCCCACTGCTCCAGCAGCGCCCGGTGCTGCTCGAAGGCCCCGGCGTCACCGCTGTAGAGGATGCTCGCCCCGGGCTGGCCGATCATGCCGGGAACGGCCATGATGCCGCCGTCCAGGTAGGTGATCTGCGCGTCGGCGGCCCAGGCCGCCAACTCGCGCGCCTGCGCCGGCGACGTCGTGGTCAGATTGATCACCGTACGCCCGGCGAGCTCGCGTGCCAGCGGATCGAGGGTCTGGTGCACCGAGGCGTGGTCGAGCAGGCACACGATGATCAGGTCGTTCGCGCGTACCGCGTCGTCCGGCGTCCCGGCGACCGTGACGCCCGGGCCGGCCAGGTGATCCGCCTTGCCGGGAGTGCGGTTCCAGAGGGTGACCGGATGGCCGGCCTTGAGCAGCGCGGTCGCCAGGGCGCTGCCCATCGCGCCGAGGCCGAGCAGGGTGACAGGAGTGGCGTTCGTCGTCATGCTGTCGATCCTTGGCGTCACCCGCTGAACGCGCCAGTACCCACTAAATAGTGGGGTACTTACCCTCAGGTAAGTGAGCCGAGCGCCTTGCGCAGCAACGTCACGAGCTGCTCCTGCTCGCCGGCGTCCAGGTGCGAGGCGGCGGCGCGCGCGAAGGCGAACGACTCCTCGAACTGCGCGTACAGCGAGCTGCCGTGATCTGTCCGGACGATCTGCCGCGACCGCCGGTCCTGCGGGTTGACCTGGCGCCGCGCCAGATCGCGGGACTCGAGGCGGGCCACGATCTGCGTGACGTTCGAGGCGTCGCAGCCGAGCTCCTCGGCCAGCTCGCTCATCGCGCGGGGCGCGCTGAGCCGCCCCAGCACGCAGGCCTGCGCCGGGCTCAGCCCGTGCCGGCTCGCGGCGATTTCGTACGCCCGGTCGTACGCGTCGACGAAATCGAACATCGCGCGTTCCGCCTCGGTCGACGGGGAGACGGGGCCTGACGGTACTGCCATGTCCCGACTCTAGCAAAAGCTTGATGCACTCAAGGATTCGTGCAAGGCTGATGCTTGATTGAATCAAGTATCTCGGGAGGAAGTCATGGCAGTCGTGCTCATCACCGGTGCCCGCGGCAAGACCGGCCGCGAGGTGGCCCGCCAGCTGGAGCAGACCCCGGTCACCGTCCGCGCCGGCTCGTCGCGGCCGGGCAACGCCACCGTCCACTTCGACTGGGACGACCCGGCCACCTGGCCCGCGGCCGTCGACGGCGCCGACGCGATCTACCTGATGCGGCCCGACCTGCCGGCCGCCCCCGACCTCGTCGGCCAGCTGGTCAAACTCAACCCGGACGCGCACATCGTGCTGCTCTCCGAGCAGCGCGCCGAGCTGCAGGACTGGGCCGGCCAGGTCGAGGAGGCGGTCACCTCGCAGGCGGCCGGCTGGACGCTGCTGCGCCCGTCCTGGTTCCAGCAGGTCCTGACCGACCCACGGTTCTACCGCGACCGCATCCGCGCCGACGGTGTGCTGAGCCTCGCCTCCGGCGGGGCGCCGATCGCCTGGATCGACACCCGCGACATCGCCGCGGTGGCCGTCGCCGCCCTGCTGGCGCCCGGCGACCACCACGGCCGGACCTACACGCTGACCGGCCCGGAGGCGCTCACCGTCCAGGCCGTCGCCGACCAGCTCTCCCAGCGGCTGGGCCGGCCGGTCCGCGCCGTGGACCCCGACCCGCAGGAGGAGATCCGCGACCTGGACCCGTGGCTCGCCGGCATCCTCACCGACCTCTACAGCCGCGTCCGCCGCTCCGACTTCGCCGAGGTGACCACCACCGTCGAGCAGATCACCGGCCGCCCGCCCACACCCATGAGCGCCTTCATCGACGCCCACCTCGCCGAGTGGCGCCGCTGACCCTCACCGGGCCCTGCGCCGCCACGCGGCGCCGGCGACAGCCACCACAATGATTCCCACGCCCACCATCCACCAGGGGAAACTCCGCCCCGGCTCCGCCGCCGCCGGCACTGCCGGCGCGGCAACGGGCACCGCGGCAGCCGGCGAGGCCGACGACGTAGCGGGTGGCAGCGCGGCCACCCCGATGCAGAGCCCGGTCTCGCCGGCCCGCGAGTTGACCCGGTATCGCGAGCCTTCCCGGAACTCGTAGCCACAACTCGCCTCATTGCGCGACACACTCAGCCGCAGCGGCGCCGCCGGGTCGGCGGCACCCTTCTCCACCGATTCGACCACCACCCGAACCCACCGGTCCGTCACCTCGGTGACCCGGCCGACGACGATCAGCTCAGCCTGCCGTTGCTGCTCAGCCGCATCCCAGGCACAGCTGCACGCCCACGCCGGCCCCGCCGGCGACACCGCCACGACCAGCCCCAGCACCGTCAGCACCATCAACAGCCCAGCCCGCAGTCTCATAGCTCAACCGACGCACCGGATCCGCCGACGGTTCCCTCCGATCGTCACGGCGCGGCCGCGCGCACGGTGGGGCGGTCGTCGACAAAACTGATCAGCGACGGCGGGAACTCGACAGGATCCTGACGATGTTGACCGCGCATCGGCGCGATGCTGCGCCACTGGACCGCCCCGGCGCCTTCCCCTGGCGCTCCCGCCCCCGATGAGACCGGAGCCGGCACCGGCGGGTTCGCGGGCCCGGTGCCGGAACCCCACGTTCGGGCGCGTCCGGGGCCGGGTATGCAGTCAGCCATGGCGAAGTATGTGCTCAACGACGCGGCGGTGCGGAAGGCGCGGCAGCTCATCAAGGCCCGGCAGTATGTGCTGGACAGCGACTGGGGCAGCGTCCAGCCGCGCGCCGAGGCGGAGAACGCGTTCCTGGACAGGCATTCCTGGGACGAGTACGCGCAGTGGCACCTCGGGCTGACCGACGGCGCCGCCGACGAGACGAAAGCCCGGTACGCGTTCGTCTTCGGCGACTTCCGCAGGCTGCACCGGACCGGCCTGATCGCCTGCGTCTACCGGGCGTCGGAGTGGCGGCACAAGGACGTCGAGATGGCCGCTCACGACCTGCTTCAGGAACTCGACGCGGCGTCCGGCTGATCGCGGTGGAACCAGACCACCGCGTCCGGCAGTTCCGCTGACACCCGGCCGGCCAGCAGCCGGCCCTCCTCGGCGAACGCCTTCTCCTCCGCCTCGGTGACCACCCGGCTGTCGTACGGATCAGCGATGTTGATCATCGACTCGTGCCACTGCTGCCAGGCCTCCAGGCGGCCGACGAGGCTCGCGGAGAGTCCGAGCTCCGCCGGCTCCCGGGTGTCGAAGATCCGCTCGTCGGGATCCCACACCCAGAGGGGCCAGCAGCCGTAGTCCGCCATCACCTTGATCCGCACCCGGCCGAGCCTAGGGGGCTTGCGACAGTCCCCGGCTTCGCCGCCTCATCCTTGATCGACTTCGTCTCCGCGAGCCGGAACGGGGTTCGCGAGCGCGAGACCTGCCGCTGTCTGGGCCGACGTGTCCGCGGGTAAGGGAACCGATCACGACGAACGAACTCGGGGATGCGTGACCATGGTGGAAACGGCGATCGTCACCGGCGGCGGCGACGGACTGGGACGCGAGCTGGCGCTCGGTCTGGCGCAGGCGGGCTACGGCGTGGTCGTGGCCGACGTGGACGAGCAGGCCGCACAGGCCTGCGCGGCCTTGATCGCGGCGCACCGGACGCCGGTCCGTGCGCTCGCCGCTGACGTGCGCAAGCCCGAGGACCTCGACCGCATCGTGGCGGCCGCGCAGGAACTCGGCGGCCCGCACGTCCTCGTCAACAACGCCGGCGGCTGGACGCCGGGGCAGCAGTACCCGCGGGCGGCGGCCGCCGACTGGGCCGCGACGATCGACCTGAACCTCATCGCCCCGATGCTGCTCAGCCAGCTGGTCCTCGAACCGATGCGGGCGCGCGGCGGTGGGGCGATCGTCAACATCGCCTCCAGCGCCGGCATCGGTCACGGGGCTTACGGCTCACCCGAGTACGGTGCGGCGAAAGCCGGGCTGATCCGCTTCACCGCCAGCCTGGCAGGCCTGGCCGACAGCCACGGGATCCGGATGATGGGCGTGGCCCCCGACTGGATCGGCCTGAGCCGCGCCGTCGACCAGTGGCATCGCCTGAGCGAGCCCGAGCGCGCGGCGTCGCGCCCGCTGATCCCCCCGGCCGAGGTCGTCGCCGCCGTCCTGGACCTGATCCACCGGGGAGCCGCCGGAACGGTGGTGGAGATGTGGGGCGGTGATCAGCCCATCGTCCACACCCCGGCGTAACCGCACACCGAAGGCGGCCGCACCACATGCCACCGCCGCATTGTCTTCGCCCCACAACGGTCCCGGTTCGGCCTGCGGCACCATCGCGCTGGAAGCGGCCCGCAGCCGATCGGACCGGCACCATCAGCGGCCCGCGGCGTCGCCGCTCGCCACCGGCACGCCATCTTCCTCCTCGGCCCACGGGTCGACAGCTGTCCGGATCTCCGGTTCCGTCTCCGGCTCCGTCCCCGGCTCCGGCTCCGTCCCCGGCTCCGGCTCCGGCTCCGGCTCCGGCTTACTTTCTCCCACGACGCCCGGCTTGAGCGAGTGCGCGGCGATCGAGGCCGAGATTCCCACCGCCGCCACGAGAAAGGCAAGGCACAGCAGAAGCAGCGCGGCTTCGACCGGAACGAACCAGGATGGCCGGCCACTCGCCAGATTGACGTCCAGATTGGCCGTGTTCAGAACATCGGGCCCGGGCAGCGTCACCTGAACCGAGACTCCCGGAATTCTGATGACGATCTCGGCCAGAACATAAAGGACGCAGAGCGCGCCGAGCAGCCAGATCCCGAAGAAGGCGCCGGCCAGCCGCCGCGAGATGTGGCGGACCAGCAGGAGCAGCCCGATTCCCAGCGTGAGCTTGGCGAGGGCACCGACGAGCACAACGACCCGAACATCGCCCCGGACGGTATCCAGCTCCCGATTCGCTGTCGCGAGGGCCGCCAGAGCCAGCAAGGCGATCCCGGAGGCTTTGACGAACGCCTTCACGAGCGCGACAGATGCGGGTCGCCGCCGCGGCGTATCCCGTCGCGTGTCCCCCGATCCTGTCACGCATGCGCACGCTAGCCGACCGGCGCAACAGGCCGCTCCCGGCTCGATCACACACCTGCGGCTGTTCAACCGGCCGACTCCGAGGCCGGCTGTCCCGCCGGCACGGCAGGCAGGGGTGGGTTCGCCGGCGAGGATCTCGCCGGTCGATGATCTACCGCGACAGCGGAACAGCGCGGAGTGGAGATGACGATGCCGGACCCTACCGTCATGGCCTGGCAGGACGGGGAGCGCGAACTCTGGCTGTCCCGCGCCGCCGCGCTCGATCACGGGCGGGAGCAGCCCGACTGGGGTCTGGCGGTGGCCCGCGCGGACCGGCTCATCAACCTCACCCCGCCGCAGGTGGCGTGGCTCTTCGCCAAGGGGCCCGAGGCGGCCGCCCGGGCGCTGATCGACACTCCCGCACTGCTGCGGCAACGCCAGCGGATCGACATCCTCCGGGTCGCCGTCGCCCGGTTCGAACTGGACGCGCTGCCGCTCGCCCTCAGCGAGGCCGGGGAAAACGCCGACCACCTCGGCGTTCTGCTGCTGCCGTTCCGAGGGCCGGAACCCGCCGTCCTCATCGCGGGATGGCTGCGGCACCTCGGTTCCGCCCGCCGGTGGGCACGACTGTGGCTGGAGCGGCACGCCGAGGCCGCGGCGCGGGCACTCGTCCCGGCCGCGGCGGGGCGCCCCGGCCGGGCACGCCAGCAGGCCAGGGACGCACTTCGCCATCTGGCCGCAGTCGGTCACGGTTCGCTCATCGAGGCGTACGGAGTGAGCGCTTCCTCCGTACCCTCGTGGTTCTCGAATGCGGCGCAGGCCGCGCGGAAAGCGAAAGCACCGGCCTGGTCGCGTCCGGAACAGCTGCCGCCGATCGGCCTGGCCGGCGGCGGGACGTTGCCCGCGGACGAGGTCGCCCGGCTGCTCGACGGGCTGACCCGGTCGACCCTGGAGGAGGCACCGGAACCGGCGCCCGGTGATCCCGCACCGCCCGGCAGCAGCCTGCCGCTGGTCGTCGAGTCGTCGGCGGCCGCGCAGCCGATGGTCGCCGCGCCCGGCCCGGAGGCCGAGAAGCTGATCGCCGAGTGCGACCGGGAGAGTCTGGCGCGGTTCGGCCGGGCGCTGCTGGACGGGTGGCTCGCCGAGGAGATGCCGGCCTCGGAGGCGTGGGTGGTGCTGGCGCAGGCCCACATCGGCGACGACGCCACCATGGACCAGCTCGCGCCGCTTGTGCGGTCCTGGCCGCCGCGCAGCCGGTACGCGCGGGCGATCGACGGGCATGCCGTGCTCGCCACGGTGGGTACCGATGTGGCGCTGCGGCACCTGCTGGCGATCGAGGCGAACATGTCCGGCGGGGCGATGAACGAGCGGGCTCTGGTCTATCTGACGCAGGCCGCCGCCCGGCGTGGGCTGTCCGTGACGCAGCTGGCGGACCGGCTCGCGATCACCCACGGTCTGGACCACGGGGTCACGCTGGACTACGGGCCGCGCGCCTTCGCGGTGGCGGCTGACGAGCACCTCGTCCCGTACGCCGTGGGTGCCGACGGACGGCGCCTGGCGAGGCCGCCGAAGCCCGGGGTGAAGGACACCAATCCCGATGCCTACCAGCAGTTCCTGCGGTTGAAGAAGGATCTGCGGGCGACCGCCGCGGCGCAGATCGCCCGGCTGGAACGGGACATGCTCGCCCACCGGCACCGCCCGGCCCGCGACCTTCCGGACGTCCTCCTCCCCCACCCGATCCTGGGCCCGATCGCCCGGCGGTTGCTGTGGGGCGAGTACGACCGGGAGAACCGCCTGGTCCGGGCGCTGCGGATCGCCGAGGACGGCAGTTTCGCCGACGTCCACGACAGCACCGCGACCGTCGACGCGGACGCGCCGCTCGGGATCGTCCACCCGGCCGAACTGGGCGGCGACCTGGACGCCTGGACGCAGCTGGTCGCCGACTACGAGATCCTGCAGCCGTTCCCGCAGGTGCTGCGGCCGGCGGTGACCCTGACCGAGGAGGAACGGGCGGCGACGAGCCTGCCCGGTTTCGGCCCGGTGCCGCCGGACCGGATCCTGGACCTGGTGCGCGGTCGGTGGCAGGGCAACGCGTACGACAACCCGAACCGCCTGCACACCCAGCTGACGCGCGAGTTGCCGGGTGGGCTGACCCTGGTGGCCGAGGTCGACCCGGGCGTGCCGGCCTCGACGTACCTGACGCAGGTGGACGACCAGCGGATCACCGAGATCTGGGTCGACGACACCTGGTCGGATCACTGGCAGGCGGCCCGGCGGATCCCGTTCGGGGCGTGCGACGCGGCCGCGCTGTCGGAGGTGCTGGTCGAGCTCAGGTCGTGACCATGCCGACGGTCAGGGCCGGGACCTGGGCGAGCACCTGACCGTTCGGGCTGATGACGCTGGTGGGTCCGTAACCGATCCGCTGATCGTCGCGCCGCCCGGTCACGTCGGCCGAGATCAGCCACATGCCGGTCTCCCGGGCCCGTTCGGCGCGGATCGCGTTGTGCATCGGTCTCCAGAACTGCGCGCTGCGGTGCCGCATCATGTTCTGCGCCGGCACCAGCAGAACGCGACACCCCTGCGCGGCCACCGCCCGGGCCGCGGCCGTGAACCTGGTGTCGGCGCAGATGTTGATGCCGAACCGCACACCGCCGGCCTCGAAGACCGGATAGTCGCGGCCGGCGGTGAAGGCCCGTTCGCCGCTGGTCAGGTGCGTCTTACGGTAGACCCCGACGACCTCACCGCCGGTGATCACGGCGGCCGAGTTGAAGAACTCGTCCCCCTGCCGCTCGATCATCCCGAGCACCAGGGTCTGCCTGATCGGCGCGAGCCGCGACAGGACCGCCGCGAACGCCGCCGATCCGAGCTCGAGCGCGTTCCGCGACAGGAAATCCGGCGTCACCAGATAGCCCTGCAGGAAGCACTCGGGGAACAACAGCAGGTCGACGCCGGAAGCGTCCGGCGCGTGGGCGAACGACTCCACCACGGCCAGCGCCGCCGGCACGTCCTCGATCAGCTCCGGTGTCTGACAGGCTCCGATCCTCACGCCCGGCCCTCCTTCGGCAGACGTGACCCACTCTGCACGGGGAGGTCGCCGTCGGCTACGCCACGCGTGAGCCGGTCTCTGCTGGCGGCACATCGGCCGCGCCGGATGGCCGGGCGGGCCGAGAGGTGGAAGAGTGCGTCGCGAGATGGCACCCGGCGATCGTTCTCTGGAGGTCTTGGATGACTGAGCCTGAACCGGCGACCTGCGGGCAGGGGCTGGTGGCGAACGCCGGGCTGCCCGCGGCGCTGGGACGAGTGGCGGCGACCATGGCGGACGTGCTGGAGCGGCACATGGCGTCGCTCGATCAGGGTGATCCGCGCTCGGCGGCCGAGCACGCGGTCTACGGGGAGCTCGCCACCGGGCATCGGCGGGCGGCCGAGCAGCTGCTGGCGGCCGGTGAGCGGATGGCGGCCCAGCAGGAGCTGCCGATGGGGCCGCACGACATGGAGGTGCTCACCGACCCGGCCACCATGCAAGCGTTCCAGGACCTGGTCGTCGCCAAGCGGCACCTGCTCGGCCTGCTTCGCGACGGCGTGGACGAGGACGACGCGATGCTCGCCATGATGCGCGACGAGGCTTGATGCGCGGCGAGGCTTGACCCGGCCCTTGGGGCAGGGGCCACCCTGGGTGCATGACGCATTCACTCCCCGAGCCCGCCACAACCGATCTAGGTATACCTAGGTGGCGTGCGCGGGCCGGCTAAGCCTCGCTGAGCTGGGAAGTTAGGTAAGTGCTCCCGATGTGGCAGCGGGCCCTCCGACCGAGGATTGATCCATCACCGGTTGAGAGGGAGAAAACCATGATGATCCATCCGGACCTGCTGCTGGACCTGGCGAACGACCGTCACCGCGAGCTGGTCGAGGAGTCCGACAGGCAGCGTCTGCTGTCGATGGCGCGGGTGGCCCGCAGGGTGAGAAAAGCCCGTACTGCCCGTGGCCGGCCCGCCGGTAACCTGGCGTCGTGCGAACCATCCGCGGCGGTGCCAGTTCGGTGATGATCGGGCGAGAGGGCGAGCTGCGCCGGTTGGCACAGCTCGCCTCCGCGCGTGAGCCGACGGTGGCGATCATCGCCGGCGAGCCGGGGATCGGGAAGACGCGCCTGGTGCACGAGCTGCTGGCGACCGTCGCGCCGGGCACCGTCGTCCTGGTCGGTCAGGCCGAGCCCGGCTCACTGTCGAGGCCCTACGAGGTGCTGCTGGACGCCATCGACGGCCGCCCGGAGGTCGACGAGGAGCAGCTGACCGCCCTGGCCGACGCCGAGCGCAGCCCGGTCGAGCGCCTGCACACCGGGCTCGCCATCGTGGCCGACCTGATCGGCGACGCGCCGGCGGTCATCGTCTTCGAGGACCTGCACTGGGCCGACTCGGAGAGCGCGGCGCTGTTCGAGCGGCTCGCCGAGCAGCGCGGGCAGCGGCTGCTCATCGGGACCTACCGGCCGGACGAGGTCACCCGCCGGCAGCCGGTGGCCGGGCTGCTGGCCCGGTTGGATCGCCGCCACGCGGTCAGCCACGTGCGCCTGGATCGGCTGACCCCGGCACAGACCGCGGCGTTGCTGGCGGCCGCGACCGGGGCGCCGGCGCCGCTGCGGGCCGTCACAGCGCTGCACCAGCGCACCGGCGGCAACCCGTTCTTCCTGGAAGAGCTGCTGCGCGCGCTGCCCGAGTGCGACCTCGAGGATCTCGTCGAGCAGCCGCTGCCGTGGACCCTCGCCGAGGTGCTGCGCCGCCAGGTGGACGACCTGGAGCCGGTCAGCCACCGGGTCGTCGAGGCGGCCGCGGTGCTCGGCCACCGGATCCCGTTCGACCTGCTCGCCGACGTGACCGCCGTGGGCGAGGACGAGCTGATCGCCGTGCTGCGCGACCTGGTCACCCGGGGTGTGCTGGTCGAGTCCGGCGAGGACGAGTTCGCCTTCCGGCACGCGCTGGTGCGGGAGGCGATCGCCGGGCAGCTGCTCGGCCGGCAGCGGCGCCGGCTGCACGAGGCGGCGCTGGAGGTGCTGCTCAGCGGCGGCGCCTCCGACCCGGCCATGGTGGCGCACCACGCGCACGGCGCCGCGCGATATGACGACATGGTCGCCGCGGCCCGCCGTGGCGCCGCGCTCTACCTCTCGATCGGCTCGACCTTCCAGGCGCTGCAGCTGGCCGAGATGGCGCTCGACGAGGTTCCCGACGACACCGGCCTGCTCGCCTCGGCCGCGCGGGCGGCGTGGCTGGCCGGGCTGCTCGACGACGCCCTGCGTTACGGCCGGCGCTGGCGTGACCTCGCGGAGAGCAGCACCGACCGGGCCGAGTCGCTGTACCTGCTGGTGCGCATCGCCTGGGAGTCCCGCGAGACCGACGTGATGCGCAGCCTGACGCAGGACATCGAGACGCTGATCGCGCAGCTGCCGCCCGGCGCCGACCAGGCACGGGCGATGACCGCGATCGCCCAGTCGGCATATCTGCGCGACGAGCTCGACGCCGCGCTGCTCTGGTCGGACCGCGCGCTGGCGCTGGCCGACGAATTCGACCTGCCCGGGGTGCGCCTGGTCGCGCTCGTCGAGAAGGGCTCCACGCTGATCGACCGCCAGCAGACCGCCTCCGAAGGCCGCAAGATCCTCTCCGCGGCTGTCGACGAGGCGGAGAAGAGCGGCGAGTGGGTGCTGGCGGCCCGCGCCCTCAAGACCCTGGTGCACGATGTGCCGCCCGGCTCACCGGCGGAGCACGCGGAAGTCCTGGAACGGATGCGGGTCGACGCCGAACGCGCCGGGTTCGAGTCGCTGGCGGTGGCGTCGTACTCGCAGGGGCGGGCCCGGCTCGCGCTGCGCTCCGGTGACCTCGACGCGGCGATCGCCGCCCTGGAGGAGGGCCGTGAGCAGGACCGCAGCTATCGGCGCCGGGGTCGCTGGGCCGACTATCACGGGGTGTTCCTCGCCGGGCTCTACCTGGAGGCCGGCGAGCTGGACCGGGTCGAGCAGCTCATCGCCGACCTGGCGGAACTGCCGAACAACCCGCCCACCACGATCCCCGGCCTGGCGTTCCACCTCGCCTGCCGCCGTTCGGATCTGCCGCGCGCCGAGGCGGCCCTCGACGAGCTGTTCAGCGCGCTGGCCGGGCAGCTGTGGCGCAGCGGCGAGCAGGCCCACGACCTGATCTCCGCGGCGCTGGAGGCCGGCCTGCCGGCGTCCCGGCTCGACGAGATGGCCGCCGCGCTGCTCGACGCCGAGGTGTGGGACGCGTTCCGGACGCTGGTCGACGCGCAGCTCGCGGAGGCGCGCGGCCGGCACGGCGAGGCGCTGGAGGGCTACCTGTCGATCGCCGAGGCGCACACGCTGGAGCCGGCGGTGCGCGGCACCGTGCGGGTCGGGGCGGCCCGATGCTTGCTCGCGGGCGACCGGCGGGAGGAGGCGGCCGCGCAGGTGGCGGCAGCCGTACCGTTGCTGGCCGCCTGGCGCGGCTGGCGGGTGGCGCAACTGGCGCAGGTGCGCGCCCAGCTGGGCCTGGCCCCGGTCGACTCGCCGGCCGCGCTGACCGGCCCGGCCGCGCTGACGCCGCGCGAGCGCGAGGTGGCCGTGCTGATCAGCGACGGGCTGACCAACAACGAGCTGGCCCGGCGGCTCTACATCTCACCGAAGACCGCCGCCGTGCACGTCTCCAACATCCTGCGCAAGCTGGGCGTCCCCTCACGAACCGAGGTCGCCGACCTGCTCGGCCGCCGCTGACCGGCACGCCGGGCATCGCCTCACGGACCAGGACCGCCGACCCGCCCGGCCGCCGCTGTCCGGCGCGCCGGGCATCGCCTCACGGACCAGGGCCGCCGACCCGCCCGGCCGCCGCTGTCCGGCGCGCCGGGCATCGC